>DATMXY010000450.1:0-8206 GCA_035561275.1 Anaerovoracaceae bacterium
ATTTTATTTTTATCGAATTTTAGGAGTGCTAAAAATAACTAAAACTAGAGTTAGTTTGATTGGAATTGCTTGATTGTACTCCGAAGCCAGTGTCGACAGCCTGGACTGGAAGAACATCACCACGGAACAGATTGTTGACAGGGTAACGCGCAATGTAAAACCCGGCTCCATCGTTCTCTTCCATAACAATGCGGAGCACGTGGAGGAGTATCTGCCCAGCATCCTTGACATGCTGAAAGCGGAGGGATATGAAATCATTCCTGTGGGACAGCTGATCATGAAGGAAAATTACCATATGGACCATGCGGGCAAACAGGTTGCCGACTGATTGCCGGCTGATCATGGACGTT
This sequence comes from Anaerovoracaceae bacterium, assembly GCA_035561275.1. Classification (GTDB taxonomy): domain Bacteria; phylum Bacillota; class Clostridia; order Peptostreptococcales; family Anaerovoracaceae; genus Anoxybacterium. Next base: position 351 of record DATMXY010000450.1, read on the forward strand.
TCTGGTAACTGTACTGGTATTGACTGATGGAAATAATACCCCTTGCCATATAGCTTCCCATGAGAACGGTTAAATTTTCTATGAAATCATAGAGCTCGTTGTCGCGGGCAAAATCACCGTTTATGACGGCCTTGATTTCTTCGACCCTATTTTGGATATATTGATAGAAAAAGTTTTTCCATTGGCTTTCATCCCAATAAACATTCAAGGAGGATAAAAATAAACTGAGCTGGTCGGCGTCCTTGTACCACTGTTTTGTACTGGCGCTTACCAGTTCCTGATCCTCGTTTCTCATGCCCTCCAGCGTCCTCACGCCTGAGTAGATAAAAGCCAGCAGGAGGTCAATAAAGGTCCGTGAATTTTCACTCCCGAAGTAGCATGACAGGATGTTATAGAAATTCCAGGGCAGACTGTATAATTTATCGGAGACGGCATTCAGATTCGGCAGGTTAAAAATATAGGTCTTTATCAGCGCCCTTGTCCAATGCGCGATTTGAACCCACAGCCTTTCAAAGGCAGTGATCATATTCACCTGTTCAAATGTAAGTAATGGCTGGAGAACCGGCCGGGTCGGCTTCAACTCCCGTTTTTTTGTTTTCATGGCTATGTCCTCATAATAGAAACATTTATATGCTCATAATATGAAGGACAATGTCATTTGGTATCAACAGAAACCGTACCAGGCTGATGGTTTTCCGCAAAAATTGATTGATTTTCTTCAATTTGACTCATTCAGTACTTCGTTCATGCTTCCGGTGCGGTAGCCCGCCAAATCGAGCGCGACATAGGTGAATCCGATTTCCCTGAACCGGTTAAAAATCTGATCCCGTATCTCCTTTTTCATGATTTTTGAAAACTGATCTTCTGATATTTCGATCCTTGCCAGGGGGTCGTGGTGGCGAACCCTTACCTGTCGGAAGCCGAGGTCCAGCAGCAGCTGCTCCGCCTGATCCACCATCTTAAGCTTTTCAACCGTAATGCTCTCGCCATAGGGGAATCTGGATGAAAGACAGGCAAAGGACTGTTTTTCCCATGTGGGCAAACCCAATTCCTTCGACAGCTCCCGGATTTCATCCTTGGAAAGCTGCGCATACCGCAGAGGGCTTTTGACGCCCAGTTCCCGAACTGCCTCGAGTCCCGGCCGGTAATCCCCCAAATCGTCCATGTTGGAGCCTTCCACTACTTCCTGCAGCCCCTCTTTGCCAGCGATTTCCTTCATCTTTGAAAACAGCTCGTGCTTGCATAAGTAACACCGGTTGACCGGATTCTCGCAGAAGCCTTCGATTTCAAGCTCCTCGGAATCCACTACAATATGCACGATCCCGTTGGCTTGCGCAAATGCGGCGGCTTCCTTCAGTTCCCGTTCCGGAAAGCTGCAGGACCGGGCGGTGACCGCAATGGCTTTATCCCCAAGAACGTCATGGGCCACTTTCAGCAATAACGTGGAGTCCACCCCGCTTGAAAAAGCAACGGCAACGCTTCCCAGACTTTTGATATATTCTTTTAACGCTTCATATTTCTCATGTAAACGATTCATAGGTCTCCCTTTCTGCTCAATCGGTTCAATCCTGTCCGGGCTCAAACCGCCGGCGTCCCTGACGCCGCCTTAAACGTCTGTCCTATAGGCTCTGCAGATGTTTTTCAACCGTATCGACGATAACTCCGACATCCGCCAGGGCGCCTTTTCCCAGATCCCCGCAGGCCAGCCGGGCCTCCTTCGGCTCGATAAAACAATATCCCAGCTCCTGCAGGTTTTTGATGTTCCTTTGGACGATGGGATTTTCATACATATTGGTATTCATGGCAGGACAGATGAAGACAGGCGCATGCTCAAGCGCCATGATTACCGTAGTCGGCATATCGTCAGCGATCCCGCCTGCGATTTTTCCGATGATATTGGCGGTAGCAGGGGCGACAAGGCACAGATCCGCTTTTTTGGCCAGGGAAATGTGCTCCACCTGATCCGGTTCATATTCGCCGAACATCGAGGTGTAGACCCTGTTCTTCGTCAATGTTTGAAAAGTAAGCGGAGCAATGAGTTTCATGGCGCTGTCCGTCATGATGACGTCCACGTTATATCCGTCTTTGGTAAACCGATTCGCCAATTCTGCCGCCTTATACGCGGCGATGCTTCCCGTGACGCATAACAGAATATTCTTCATTGTATCAACCTTCTCTCTACCTGTTTTACGATGGCTTCCGCGATTTGCTTCTTCGTCTCCAGCCGTTCCCAGTCTCCGTTTGGTTCGATCAGATATCCCACATGCCTGTCCCCGGTGATCTCCGTCAGGTCGTTGGCCAGCACCATATCGCAGTCGTTTTTCTGCAGGAGCCGGTATCCTGTTCCGATCAGTTCTTCTTTTGACACGTTGGTCAGCAGCTTGAACCCGACCAATATCGTATCCTTACTCAGTTTCTTTATTTCGCCGATGACCTTGGGAGTTCTTTTCAGGACAATGACCAGGTCGTCGACTTCGGAGCTGATCTTTCCGTCGGACAGTTTCCTGCCGGGGCTGTCCTCCTCTCCGGCCCTGATGGCGGAAAGGGTCGTTACCTGTTTCACCGCGTAGTCGCTCACTGCCATGGCATGGATCACAGCGTCGATCTTCTCTGTCGTCAGCAGTTTTTCCAATGCCTCCATCAGCCCCTGGACCCCCAGTACCCTGACGACCTCGACCCGCTCATCGGTCGGGGCGTTGGTGTTTCTGTCGCACAGATAATAGATTTTCTCCACATTGGCGCTTTCAGACTCCAGAAAGGATTCCGCCACTGCAAGGCCAAGCCTGCCGGAAGAAAAATTTGAGATCACTCTGACGTCGTCGATCCTCTCGGACGTGCCTCCGGCGGTAATGATAATATTCCTCACCATCTGGCTCCTTCCATATTGTTCATCGCCGTGTTGATGCGGAATTTTCTCGGCAATACTTCGATTTCAAGGGGAAGGTCCGCTCCCTTCTCTCCGTCGATATCCGTTCCGACGACCTCATTCTCCGATTCGATGGTAAGCTTTTTGGTCTGAAAGAATACGACGTTTTTATTTTCATACAGCTGCCCTGTCATGACATTGAACATCAGCGATGCAAAGTCGATGATAGGCATTTCCTTAAAGAGCATGACGTCCAACAGGCCGTCGTTGACTTCGGCCAGCGGGGCGATCCGCTTAAAACCTCCTGCGGAGCGGCCGTTCATGACAATCATGAAATAGATCCTGTCCTCGGAAGTATACTCTTCACTGGTTATTTTCACCGGGATCGGCCTGAGGTTAGGGATTTCCGCGACTCCCTTCAGATAGTAGGAAATGATCCCAAGGGTGCTCTTGATATTGGGGTCTGTCTTCTGACTGATATCCACCAGGAAACCCATGGCGGCCACATTGACGAAATACTTGTCGTTGGTTCTTCCGATATCGGTATAGGTATATCGTTCCTCCAGGGCGACTTTGACCATGCTGTCAAGATCATGGGGCAGATCGAAATAGTAGGCAAAATCGTTGGCGGTCCCGGAGGGAAAAATCGCAACGGGAAGATTGATATGATACTGCATCATCGTATTGATCAAAACGTTGATGGTCCCGTCTCCGCCGGCTGCGATGACCTTCTTATATTCCTCGGGATCCATGTTCCGCATGATTTCATTCAGGATCCCCTTGTGGTCGGCCCTCACCGGGACGATGAACAGCCTTCTCTTCTGGAATTTCTCTATGATCAGGTCAAGATTGTTCTTGAACAATCCGTTTCCCGCGCCTGGATTATAAAACAAAAGTACTTTATTCTTTCTCACGGATCAATAACCCCCTTATTTTTCCGATCAGATACAGAGATCCCGCAACCACCATCACATCCCAGGAAGACAGGCTTAAAGCATACCGGCAGGCTTCCTCCGGATCCTGAATGGCAACGCACTTTTTTCCCCTTTCCGCGATCCGGGCACAAAGCCCGGCTGCGGACAGTTTCCGCGGATTATCAGGCTCTGTTGCGATGAACTCATCCGCGATCATCTCAAATTGATCCAGCAGCCCGTCGACTTTTTTGTCCGCCAGCATTCCCGTCACCATGAGGATCCTGCTGTCCGGGAAATTTTCCTGCAAAGTGACTTTTAAAGACTCTGCCCCCGCTTCGTTATGGGCGCCGTCGATGATCATCCAGGGTTTACTCTGCATGATTTCAAACCGTCCGGTTTGCTTTGCCTTCAGAAAGCCGGTATACAGCTTTTCCTTATCCAACTTTATAAGATTTTCTTTTCTCAGGACTTCAAGCACCGTCAGTGCGCAGATGGCATTTCTGATCTGATGGGCGCCGATCATGGATATGGAAAGGTTCCGATACTCGGCGCCTTCAATGACCGTATCGAAGGTATAGGCGTCCACGGATTTTTCCCGCACCTGATAGGCGATGTCCTTAACTTCATATTTTTTGCTGCCGTTCGCGTCCGCGATCCTTTTGATGGTTTCCGCGGCAGTGGTATCCTCCGCATGGAAGACCACAGGAACGTCGGGCTTGATGATCCCGGCCTTTTCAACGGCTATTTTCTCCAGAGTATCGCCAAGATATTCCATATGGTCAAAGGAGATGGAGGTAATGACCGACGCGACGGGCCTGCTCACAATATTGGTGGAATCTCCGCTGCCCCCGAGGCCGACCTCCAGTACCAGATAGTCCATGTCCCGCTCTGAAAAATACAGAAAAGCAACGGCGGTGATCAACTCAAATTCCGTCGGAGACTCCATCCCTTCCGCAAGCATGGCGTCCACCGTCTCCAGAACCCGCTCCGTATAGCGGATCAGGTCCTCCTTCGGGATCTCCGAGCCGTTGTATTCCATCCTCTCCGTGAACCGTTCCAGGTACGGAGAGGTATACAGCCCCGTTTGATAGCCGTTTTCCTGCAGCACGGAATAAAGGTAGCGGCAAACCGAGCCTTTCCCGTTGGTCCCGGCCACATGGATCACTTTCATGTGCTCCTGGGGGCTGCCCAGCAGTTCCATCAGTCTGGACATGCGCTCAAGCCCCAGCCGGCTTCCATATTTTTGAAAGCTGTGGATCCTATCCAGCGTTTCCTCATAAGTCATAGCTTTTTTTCAACCAGCGCAAGGCGCTCCGTGATCTTGACCAGCATATCCTCGTATTTCGCCAGCTTTTCCCGTTCGTCGGCAATAACTTTCTCAGGCGCTTTGGCGACAAAGCCCTCGTTGGCCAGCTTGCCCCGCACCCGTTCCACTTCCCCTGCCAGCCTGGATTTTTCCTTCTGCAGGCGGTCAAATTCCGCCTTATAATCCAGCAGGTCATCCAGCGGGATATAGATTTCCACGTTTCCGATGACGGCGGACATGACTTCTTCCGGCACCAGGGATTTATCGGTTATAAATTTAATTTCCGTAATGTTGGCGAGGCTTTTGATATATCGTTCGCCGCCCTTGATGTTCTCCAGGTCCTTCCCGGAGGAACGGATCACAGCGGAAAGCTTCCTGGCCGGGGTCGCCTCCGCTTCGGCGCGGATGTTCCGGATGCTGCGGATGGCTTCCATGGCGAGCTCCAGTTTTTTCACTTCCGCCTCATACGTCAGGGCACTGTCATATACCGGCCAGCTTTCCTTGATCAGGAAACCTTCCGGATTGTCGGCCGCCGCCGGATTGCCTTCTGCTGCCGGTTTTCCGCCCGCCGCCTGACTTTTTGGCAGGAAGCTCCAGATCTCTTCCGTAATGAAGGGCATGAAGGGGTGCAGCAGCTTCAGCATGTCTTTCAGCGCTCTCACCAGGACATATCTGGCGACCTTCTTGTCCTCCTCGTCGCCCCCGTATAATCTGCCCTTGACCAGCTCGATGTACCAGTCGCAGTACTCGTTCCAGATCAGTTCATAGGCTTTCTGGGCGGCCAGGGAAAGCTCGAATTTTTCCATATTGGCGGTGGCTTCCCCGACAGCTTCGTTTACCCTGGCGAGGATCCACTTATCTTCATCTTTTAAAGCGAGTTTCCCGACTCCCTGCGAGCCATCTGCCATAGCCCTGAATTCACCGTTTTCATCCTGCAGGTTCATGATGACGAACCGGGAGGCGTTCCAGAGTTTGTTGGCGAAGTTTCTGCTGGATTCCAGCTTGTCGGTCTTGAACCTCATGTCGTTTCCGGGGGTGATGCCCGTCATCAGCATGAACCGCAGCGCATCGGCGCCGTACTGATCGATGATTTCGAGGGGATCGACGCCATTGCCCAGGGATTTGCTCATCTTCCGACCCTCGGAGTCCCGAACCAGGCCGTGGACATATACGTATTTATATGGAACTTCCCCCATGGCTTCCAGGCTGGAGAATACCATTCTCACGACCCAGAAGAAGATGATGTCGTAGCCCGTTACCAGGACGTTCGTTGGGAAGAAGTATTTCAGGTCTTCCGTCTCCTCCGGCCAGCCCAGGGTCGAAAACGGCCACAGGGCGGAGCTGAACCAGGTGTCCAGCACATCCTCGTCCTGCCGGAAGCTGCCGCTCCCGCACTTGCCGCACGTTTCCGGAGGCGCCGCGGAAACGATCATTTCCCCGCAGTCCTCACAGTAGTAGGCCGGGATCCGGTGTCCCCACCAAAGCTGTCTGGAGATACACCAGTCCCTTATATTTTCAAGCCAATGCAGATAGATTTTTTCAAAACGTTCGGGCACGTGGATCAGGTCCTTCGTCTTTGCCGCCTCGATGGCCGGCTGCGCCAGCTCGTGCATCCTTACGAACCATTGGTCGGAGAGCATGGGCTCGATGACCGTATCGCAGCGGTAGCAGCCGCCGATGGGGATCACTTTCTCCTCGACCTTGACCAGATATCCCGCCTCGTCCAGGTCCTTTACCCAGGCCTTCCGGCATTCAAAGCGGTCCATGCCTTCGTACTTCCCGGCCAGCTTGTTCATGGCGGCGTCGGGGTTGATGCAGGACGGGCTGTCCAGGCGGTGCCGCTCGCCTACCTCAAAGTCGTTGGAGTCGTGGGCGGGTGTGATCTTCACCGCGCCGGTCCCCTTCTCGGGATCCGGATAGGAATCGGCGATGATCGGGATTTTTATATCGGTCAGCGGAATGAACACCGTCTTTCCCACAAGGTCCTTGTATCTTTCATCGTCGGGATGCACCGCGATGGCTACGTCGGCAAACATGGTCTCCGGCCTGGATGTGGCGACGGTAATCCCTTCGCTGCCGTCGGTGCCGGGATATCTGAAATAGTAATACTTCCCGCTCTTATCCTCGTGCTCCACCTCGGCGTCGGACAGCGACGTACCGCAGCTGGGACACCAGTTGATGAGCCGGTTTCCCCGGTAGATCAGTCCCTTTTCATAAAGCCTGATAAAGAATTCGATGACCGCTTTGTTGCAGCCCTCGTCCATGGTAAAGCGCTCCCTGTCCCAGTCACAGGAATTTCCGAGTTTTCTCACCTGTTCGGTGATCTTGCCGCCATAGACCTTTTTCCACTCCCAGGCTCTTTTCAGGAATTCCTCGCGTCCCAGCTCTTCTTTGGTGATGCCTTCCTCGCTGCGGATCTTGTCTGCCACCTTGACCTCGGTGGCGATGCTGGCATGGTCCGTTCCCGGCAGCCACAGCGCGCTGAAACCCTGCATCCGCTTCCAGCGGGTCAGGACGTCCTGCAAGGTCTGGTCCAGAGCATGGCCCATATGCAGCTGGCCGGTGATGTTTGGCGGCGGCATAACGATGGTAAACGGAGTCCTGTCCGGGTCCCTCTTCGCCTTGAACGCGCCGCTCTTTTCCCATTTTTCATAGATCCTATCTTCAAAATCCTTCGGATTATATGTCTTCGCTAAATTCCTTTCCATAGCAGCTCCTTTTTACTGTTTTAACATTCTGCCCGGTTCTTTAGAACCGTCGGCAGAATTTA
>DATMXY010000451.1:0-6263 GCA_035561275.1 Anaerovoracaceae bacterium
ATATGAAAGGAAATTATGTTGACTGGAAAACCATGGAGAACTTTATCAATGATGTTTTTCAGAAGTATGGCATACCGGAAGAGGATGCGCGCATTTGTACCGACGTGCTGCTCGAATCCGACAGGCTCGGCATTGAATCCCATGGAGTCAACCGGTTTAAGCCGATCTATCTGGATCGCATCAAGGTGGGGATTCAAAAACCTGTCACGGAATTTGAGATTGTCCGGCAGACCGCCACGACCGCCGTTGTGGACGGACATGACGGCATGGGGCAGGTTATCGGTTACCGGAGCATGCAAATGGCAATTGACAAAGCGAAAACCTATGGAATGGGTATGGTGGCTGTGCGCAATTCCACGCATTTCGGCATCGCCGGCTATTATGCGATGATGGCGGCAAAGGCCGGATGCATCGGAATAATCGGCACCAATGCGCGGCCCTCCATCGCGCCGACCTTCGGCGTGGAAAATATGCTGGGCACGAATCCCCTTACATTTGGATTGCCGACGGATGAGGAATTCCCGTTTCTTTTGGATTGCGCCACGTCGATCACACAGCGCGGGAAAATTGAATATTACGCGCGTCTCGGAAAGGATACCCCGGCCGGCATGGTGATCGGATCCGACGGAAATGCGCTTACAGATTCCGATTCTATATTAATCAAGCTGAACGACGGCTCCGCCGCGCTGGCGCCGCTTGGCGGGATCGGCGAAGAATTGGCAGGTTATAAGGGATACGGCTACGCCACCGTAGTGGAAATTTTATCCGCTGCGCTTCAGGCCGGCAGCTATCTTAAAATGCTGGACGGTATCCAGGACGGGAAAAAAGTTCCGCATCATCTTGGCCATTTCTTTATCGTGGTCGATCCGGAAGCCTTTATGGGGCTGGAGGCTTTTAAGAAGTCGGCGGGCGACATCCTTCGGAAATTGCGCGCCTCGAAGAAAGCGCCGGGTCAGGAACGGATTTATACCGCCGGAGAAAAAGAATATATGGTCAGGCTTGAGCGGAAAGATAAAGGCGTTCCCATAAACGAGGGAGTGCAAAAAGAACTGATAGCCATCCGCGACGAACTGAAACTGCATCAATACCGCTTTCCTTTTGAACAATAACTAACGTCTGAGCCACAATAATTAACGTCTGTGTCAGCTCCGCTTTTGGGCGGAGGCTGCCGCCCGATTTGAATGGAGGATATGATCATGAGTTTGAAGGAAGAAGCTGTTAAAAAGCATTATGAGTGGGCCGGGAAAATAGAAGTCACGGCACGGTCCAAGGTAGATACACGGGAGAAGCTGTCCATAGCCTATACCCCGGGCGTCGCGGAGCCGTGTCTCATTATCCGCGATGATATTGATAAATCATATGAATTAACGCGCAGATGGAACCTGGTCGCCGTGATAACAGACGGAACCGCAGTGCTCGGCCTCGGAGACATCGGCCCGGAGGCGGGGATGCCGGTTATGGAAGGCAAGTGCGTGCTGTTCAAGGAATTCGGTGCGGTGGACGCGTTTCCGCTCTGCGTCAAGTCAAAAGACGTCGATACCATCGTAGAGACGATTTACCAGATTTCAGGTTCATTTGGCGGTATTAACCTTGAAGACATTTCCGCTCCGCGCTGTTTTGAAATCGAGCGCCGTTTAAAGCAGCGCTGCGATATCCCGATCTTTCACGATGATCAGCACGGTACGGCCATCGTGGTGTCCGCGGCGATGATCAACGCCATGAAGCTGACCGGACGCTCTTTGGGCGACCAGAAGGTTGTGGTCAGCGGCGCGGGCGCCGCCGGTATTTCGGTAACGCGACTTTTGATCAAGATGGGGCTGAAAAATGTCATCCTCTGCGACCGGCAGGGCGCGGTCTATAAGGGCCGCGGGGATTTGAACCCGGTAAAAGAAGAAATGGCGGAAATATCCAATCCGGAAAAGAAAAAAGGCCCGCTGAGCGAGATCTTAAAAGGCGCAGATATTTTCATCGGTGTTTCCGGGCCCGGTATTGTTACAGAGGATATGGTACGCTCCATGAACAGGGATCCGATCATTTTTGCCATGTCAAATCCGGTTCCTGAAATTATGCCTGATCTCGCACAACAAGCGGGCGCTTCCGTCATAGGTACGGGACGTTCCGATTTTCCGAATCAAATCAACAACGTACTTGCTTTCCCGGGCGTCTTCCGCGGCGCGCTGGACGTCCGCGCAAGCGATATTAACGATGAAATGAAAATTGCCGCGGCGTATGCCATCGCGTCCATCGTTTCAGACAGTGAACTGAAGCCGGAATATATCATTCCGAACGCCTTTGACGAGCGCGTCGGAAAAACAGTTGCGGCGGCAGTCGCAAAAGCCGCGCGGGAAACCGGTGTCGCCAGAATATAAGGTTGAGGTGATGTGAAAGGAGGACTGACAAATGGCATTGACGAAAAACAGTGCGGTGCTTGATTGGATCGATGAAATGGCAGAGATGACCGCTCCCGATAAAATTGTCTGGATCGACGGCTCCAAAGATCAGATTGCCGATCTTGAAAAAGAAGCGTGCTCTACCGGAGAAATCATAAAGCTGGACCAGGAAAAACTCCCCGGATGCATTTATCACCGCACGGCGGTCAACGACGTAGCCCGTGTGGAGCATCGCACGTTCATCTGCACGTCCACAAAAGAGGAAGCCGGCCCGACAAACAACTGGATGGACCCGAAAGAGGCTTATCATATGGCCTCCGGGATTTTCAAAGACTCGATGAAGGGGCGAATCATGTATGTCATTCCGTACTCCATGGGTCCTATCGGCTCCCCCTTTGCCAAGATAGGATTTGAGCTTACAGACTCAATCTATGTTGTTTTGAATATGAATATTATGACCCGCGTCGGGCTGGCCGTCTGCGATATCCTCGGGGATTCCTCCGATTTTGTGCGTGGACTGCATGGTAAATGCGATATCGACGAAGAGAAAAGGTACATCCTGCAATTCCCGCAGGACAATACGATCTGGTCCTGCAATTCCGGCTACGGCGGTAACGTGCTGCTCGGCAAGAAATGCTTCGCGCTCCGCATCGCATCCTATCAGGGCTGGAAAGAAGGCTGGATGGCGGAACATATGCTGATTTTAGGGATTGAAAACCCGAAAGGCGAAGTAAAATACATAACTGCCGCCTTTCCGTCCGCCTGCGGAAAAACCAATCTTGCCATGATGATCCCACCGGAAGGGTACCGGGCGAAGGGATATAAGGTCTGGACCCTTGGCGACGACATCGCGTGGCTGCGTGTCGGGCCCGACGGCAGGCTTTGGGCTGTCAATCCGGAAGCCGGTTTCTTCGGCGTCGCGCCGGGCACCAACATGAATTCTAATCCCAACGCATTACTCAGCACCCGGCAGGGGACGATCTTTACAAATGTTGTACTGAAGCCGGACGGTACCGTTTGGTGGGAAGGCCTGGACAAAAATCCGCCAACGGACGCCCTCGACTGGAAAGGCAATCCCTGGGATCCGGCAAGCGGACAGAAAGGCGCCCACCCGAATTCCCGCTTTACGGCGCCTGCCAGAAATTGCCCGTGTATCGCTCCCAACTGGGAGGATCCCGCCGGCGTCCCAATTTCCGCGATCATTTTTGGCGGACGCCGCGCGAAGACTGCTCCGCTGGTTTATCAGTCGAGAGACTGGGATCACGGCGTGTTTGTCGGCTCCGTCATGGCGTCGGAAACGACGGCGGCGGCTTCCGGAGAAGTCGGAGTGGTGCGCCGCGACCCCATGGCGATGCTTCCGTTCTGCGGCTATGACATGGGCGACTACTGGCAGCACTGGATCGACATGGGCAAAAAGATCAAAAATGCGCCCCGGATCTTTAACGTCAACTGGTTCCGTTTAGACGAAAACGGAAACTTTATGTGGCCGGGTTACGGTGAGAATTTCCGCGTGCTGGAGTGGATCATCAAGAGATGTGAAAATCAGGCCGACGCGGTGGAAACCCCCATCGGGTATGTCCCGAAAGTCGAGGATATCAATCTTGAGGGGCTCGATTATACCATCGAAGGCAGCCGAAAGTTCGATACGGACGCGCTTCGTGAAATCCTTACCGTCGAAAAAGAATACTGGATGGAAGACATAAAGAATATCGAAGAATTTTACGCGAAATTCGGCGGCAAGCTTCCTGAGGAGTTGAAAAATTCCCTTGAAGAACTGCAAAAGGCGTTTGATTAATAAGGAGGTAAAAAATGGCGAAGTACATATTGGCGCTGGATCAAGGCACGACAAGCTCCCGCGCAATCCTCTTTGATCAGGATCAGAATATCGTTGAAATTACCCAGAAGGAATTTACGCAGCTTTACCCTCAGCAGGGCTGGGTGGAGCATGACCCCATGGAAATCTACTCGTCGCAGTACGGCGTTATGATGGAAGTGATCGCCAGGAGTGGGATCGACGTGAAAGATATTGCCGCCATCGGCATCACCAACCAGCGTGAAACGACAATTCTGTGGGATAAAGCAACCGGACGTCCGATTTATAACGCAATCGTCTGGCAGTGCCGCCGGACGGCGGATATCACGGACGCGCTCAAAGCGCAGGGCCTGTCGGATTACATCCGTGAAACGACGGGGCTTGTAGCCGACGCATATTTTTCCGGTACGAAGATCAAATGGATCCTCGACCACGTCGAAGGGGCAAGAGAGCGTGCGGAACGGGGAGAAATCCTCTTCGGGACCGTGGACAGCTGGCTGATCTGGAAGCTGACGGAGGGGGCCGTCCACGTCACCGATTATACCAACGCTTCGCGTACAATGATTTATAACATAAAGACCCTTGACTGGGACGATAAACTGCTTGGCGTCCTTGATATCCCGCGCAGAATGCTGCCTGAGGCCCGCAACAGCAGCGATATTTACGGCTACACAACGGTAAAAGGTACAAAAATTCCGATCGCGGGCATCGCAGGCGACCAGCAGGCCGCTTTGTTCGGGCAGACGTGTTTTCATCGCGGCGAAGCAAAAAATACTTACGGGACAGGATGCTTTCTGCTGATGAATACGGGCGATACGCCTATTATCAGCAAAAACGGGCTGCTCACCACCATTGCCATCGGTCTCTCCGGGAAGGTGCAGTACGCTCTGGAAGGCAGCGTATTTATAGGAGGCGCCGTGATTCAGTGGCTGCGCGATGAGATGCGCTTGATCAGTGAAAGCCGCGACGCGGAATATTATGCACAGAAAGTAGAAGATACCGGGGGGGTCTATTTGGTCCCGGCATTCACGGGCCTTGGCGCGCCTTACTGGGATATGTACGCCCGCGGCTGCATCGTCGGCCTTACGCGGGGCACAAGGCCTGAGCATATTATCCGGGCGGCACAGGAGTCGATTGCGTATCAAAGTCTGGAACTGGTCAACGCGATGGAAAAGGATTCCGGCATGATACTCGATGAACTGAACGTGGACGGCGGCGCCAGCAGGGACCGGTTCCTGATGCAGTTCCAGGCCGATGTTCTCAATAAGCGCGTGTGTCGGCCGAAGATCCGGGAAACAACGGCGCTGGGCGCCGCGTATCTTGCGGGCCTTGCAACCGGCGTATGGAAGAGTCGGGAGGAGATCAAGAAACTGTGGAGCTGCGACGTGATTTTTGAACCCGATATGGAGGATTCCAAACGGCAGAAAATGCTGAACGGCTGGGAAAAAGCCGTCGGACGCAGTCTCGACTGGGAAGACCACAAATAAATATGAGTTACAATAAGAACCGTGGAGCACACGGGGATAGCTTGCGGATACTTGGTACGATAGACCATCCCTGCTGTATCATGCCCTCAAGGTTATCGGGCAGCTCCCCGTAACGCATGGGCGAGCAGTTGGCGAAGCCAGCGACCAGCCGTAGGGCAACTCCGGCAAGTTGCTCTCCGACTTTACCGACGCAGGGCAAATCGACTCTTGGGCAAAGGAGGCCATGACACTGTTGGTTGAAACCAGTACTGTCGGCGACAGCAATGGAAAGCTCACTCCGACAGGAACGACTATCCGCGCCGAAATGGCGCAGGTGCTGTACAATCTGCTTGGAAAGTAAGATTTTGAGCAAGACATAATCGAATAGGAGGCGGCTGAAATAATCAGCCGCCTCCTACTCGATTCATTATAGGCTTCTAAGCCTGTTTCGCACGCAGCGCGTGGGAAACAAAAACCACCCGCTAATGCGGGTGCGCATCGAATGTTATACGAAAAAATCACCTTTTCGCTATAATGTGGGTTTTTTAAAGCCGATTTCTCAAAGGGGTCGAAGATATTTCCTGAAGTCGGGTG
>DATMXY010000452.1:0-3794 GCA_035561275.1 Anaerovoracaceae bacterium
ACTAAGAACACTATGTGAAAAATTTATGGGAGGTCGGAAAATGAAAGGCTATACAAGCGACACGATCAGAAATGTTGCACTCGCGGGGCACGGTGGAACCGGAAAAACCACGATATTGGAGGCCGCATTGCTTGCTACGGGGGTAATCAGCAGACTGGGAAAAGTTGAGGACGGAAATACGGTATCTGACTACGATAAGATGGAGATTGAAAAAGGTTACTCAATCAGTACATCCGTCGTGCCGGTTGAATACAATAAGGTTAAAATTAATTTTATTGATACCCCGGGTTACTTCGATTTTATCGGAGAAGTCAATTCCGCGATGAGAGCGGCGGAAGCGGCAGTCGTCGTCGTCGATGCGTCCGCAGGTATACAGGTAGGGACCGAGAAGGCATGGAAATCCTGCAAGGAATACAGCATGCCGACTTTCATACTCATTAATAAAATTGATAAGGAAAATATAGACGTAGACAAGGTCATTGCCGATTTAAAGGCGAAGTTCGGGACCTCCGTGGTTCAGCTTACAGAAAAGGACGCGCTCATTGAAGCGGTGGCGGAAAGCGACGAGGAACTTCTGGAGAAGTATTTCGGCGGGGAAGAGTTTACGGATGAGGAATTTAACCGCGGCCTGGTTTCGGGCATCGCTTCCGGCAGCATCGTTCCCGTATTGACCGGCTGCGCGCTGAACGGCAAAGGGATCAAAGAGTTTATGGACACGCTGATCAAGTATGTGCCCAATGCCAAAAACCATGCGGCATATCAGGGCCTCGACGCGAAAGGTGATGAAATCACCAGAAAGTGTGATCCGGCCGCTCCGGCCTCCGCTTTTGTTTTCAAGACCATCGCCGACCCATTTGTAGGAAAGATCAACCTGATGAAGGTCATCTCCGGTAAGCTGAACTCCGGCATGGAGGTTTTCAATACCAGAGCCGAAAAGCCGGAAAAGCTGGGCGCGCTGTTTTTCATGAGAGGGAAGACACAGGCGGAAGCCGATTCCGTCTCTGCCGGCGATATCGTGGCCGCGGCGAAGCTGCAGTTTACGCAGACGGGCGACACCCTGTGCGACAAAGCCAATTTCATCAAATATCCGCCGGTCTCCGTTCCGGAACCCTCCCTTTATATGGCAGTTGAGCCAAAGGCCAAGGGCGACGAAGAAAAGATCAGTTCCGGGCTGCACAAACTCATGGAAGAGGATCCTTCCTTCCTGATGACCAGGAATACGGAGACCCACCAGACCCTCATCGGAGGCCAGGGAGAGATCCAGATCGGGATCATCACCGCCAAGCTCAAGGATAAGTTCGGCGTCAGCGTGGACCTGGTGGACCAGAAGATCCCGTACAGGGAAACCATCAAAGGCAAATCCGACGTTCAGGGCAAACACAAGAAGCAATCCGGCGGCGCAGGCCAGTACGGAGACGTTCATATCAGATTCTCGCCTTCCACGGAAGTATTCGAATTCTCGGAAGAACTCTTCGGAGGATCCGTACCGAAGAATTTCGTTCCCGCCGTTGAAAAGGGCTTGAGAGAATCCTTGGAAAAGGGACCCCTCGCAGGCTTCCATGTCGTAAACGTCAAGGCCGTATTCTACGACGGGTCTTACCATGACGTGGATTCCAACGAAATTTCCTTCAAGATCGCCGCTTCCCTGGCGTTCAAGAAGGGTATCGTGGAAGCCAAACCGATCCTGCTGGAGCCGGTGATGCACGTGGAAGTTTTCATTCCCGACGAATATATGGGCGACATCATGGGCGACATGAACAAGAGGAGAGGAAAGATCCTCGGTATGGAACCCCAGTCGGGCGGCGGGCAGAAGGTTATTGCCGAGGCGCCCCAGGCAGAGATGTTCAAGTACGCCATTACCCTGCGCTCCATGACCCAGGCAAGAGGAAGCTTCGTTATGAAGTTCGAGCGCTATGAGGAAGTCCCGGCCCATCTTGCGGAAAAGATCATCGCCGAGCATAAGAAGGATGCCGAGGAATAAGCTTTAAGCGAATAAGAAGGCGGCGGGACCATATCCGCCGCGATGAAATACTGAACAAATCAAGCCTGCCGGTCTTCGGCAGGCTTGAATATTTTAGGCAGAGCGGTTCAGCCCGTCGTTTCAGCTAAGCTTTGGTTGCATTTTTTTCAGCTAAGCTCTGGTTGCAATCTTCGGGAAAACACCTTACAATAAATGTGAACAAAGTCAGAATGAAATTATTGAAACTGGAGATTGCCATGGATCAATTTCAACAAAAGCCAAAAGACGCCGCCGCGGAACAAATAGAATGCCTTATCATTGCAAACGGTCTCAAAACCCACGATAAGCTTCCGGGCGAAAGAGAGCTGTGTGAGGTTTACGGATTTAACCGTATGACGCTGCGAAGCGCGATCCAGAAGCTGATCGTTCAGGGTCTGATCTATAATAAACCCGGAGCCGGAACATTTGTCGCGGAGCCGAAGCTTTCCAGAAGCTTCAGCGATTTAAAGTCCATGACGGAATTCGCCCATGAAAACGGCCTGACGTTATCCACGGCGGTTATTTCTTTTGATGAAACGGAAAGCAATAAGGATATCTCCAAAAGGCTGAAGGTCATGCTGGGAAGCAGGGTCTATGTATTGACCAGGCTCCGGACGATCAGCGATGTCCCCCTGTCCGTTGAAACGGTCTACATTTCCGCCGACCGGTTCCCGGGGTTGATGGCATATGATTTCGGCGCAACTTCCCTTTATAAGGTTCTGGAAGAAGACTATCATATCCGCATCGACTGCGGGGAAGAACTTATCAGCGTGACCTATCTGAACGGTTTTGAAGCGAAGCTTTTAAAAAAGCCGGAAAACACACACGCTTTTTTTGTCCGCTCCACCACATGGGATGACGGGGGAAATACCGTGGAGCACATCAAATCCGTTACCAGGGCGGATCATTTTCACTATACCAACGTGTTGAACTATTCCGCCAGGATGAAATAA
Source organism: Anaerovoracaceae bacterium (assembly GCA_035561275.1). Taxonomy (GTDB): domain Bacteria; phylum Bacillota; class Clostridia; order Peptostreptococcales; family Anaerovoracaceae; genus Anoxybacterium. The sequence goes on from DATMXY010000452.1 coordinate 2,953, forward strand.
GGAGGCGCTGCCATGGCAAAAAAAATAAAGGACGGCGTAGATTATCGCGCCCCTATGTATCTGCAGCTGCGAGAGGTGATCAGAACCAAAATCGAAGAGGGAGAGTTCCTGCCGGGAGAGGCCATTCCTTCGGAAAACGCCCTGGCGCAGCAGTACGGATTGAACAGAATGACGGTAAGAAACGCCATCAGCACCCTGGTAAACGAGGGGCTCCTGATCAGAGTCCACGGAAAGGGCGTCTATGTCATCGGCAATAAGCTGGAGCAAAAGATCCAGACCCAGGGCGGATTTACCGAAGCCACCATAGAAAAGGATCGGAAATGGGACAGCAAAATATTGCAGAAATCCTACCGGGAGGCCGGAGAAAAATATGCCGCTTTGTTCGGTGTGGAGAAGCAGAGCAGAATTTATTTCATCCGGAAAATGTTCTATTTGAACGGGGAGCCCTATTCGATAGAAGAAAGCCATATTCCCGAGTGGGTCGTTCCGAATCTTGATAAAATTGATCTGGCCGTCTTTTCCATTGATGAAATCTATCCCTTTCACGATATCAGAGTAGCCCGGGAGGAGCAGAGGCTCACCGTTGCGGTTCCCGATCCCATGGACGCCAGGATATTAAAGCTCGATCCCGGCGTAGCGGTGCTGATCCTGTCCTATATCAAATATAATGACGATAATCGCGCCGTGGAAGACAGGACGATATTCACGAGGGCGGACAAATGCAATTTCAAGGTCTCCTACCGCCGGCGGTAATGCCGGCGCAGTCTTCTCTAACAAGATAAGTCCATCCACTTTTTTTATCCTGCTGATGCAGGATATTTTTTTGTTTTTCGGTTAAAGCG
>DATMXY010000453.1:0-7498 GCA_035561275.1 Anaerovoracaceae bacterium
ATTTGTTTCGAGTTGCACAGGGGTTTTCGGAAATTGATCTAATAAGCTGGACATTTTTTCAAGTAAAGGACGGAAATTGTGGCAAAATCGTAGATTTTGCTTCATTTTTTCAATCAAATAACCCTATTCTGACCGATTTTATGTCCTTTAATTGAAATTCTGTCCAATTTTTTAATTTTGAGAAAGCCTCTCTTGTTTGCCAAACAAGCCGATATTTTATGACACATGCTTTGGAAGCGTTACGATAAAGCGGCTCCCGGGGTTTAACCCGCTTTGAACGTCAACCGTCCCCCCATGCGCGGTAACGATAGCCTTAACGATTGCAAGGCCCAGTCCTGTGCCGCCGGTGTTGCGGTTGCGGGATTTATCCGCCCGGTAAAACCGTTCGAATATGTGCGGCAATTCATCCTGGGGAATACCAATGCCCGTATCTTCCATGATAAAGATGCTGTTATTTTCCGAATCCTGTACATAAGCGCGGATTTCGCCATGCTCAGGAGTATACTTTACGGCGTTTGACATGATGTTGGAGATCACTCCGCTGATCTTGTCCTTATCGATATTGATCACAGAGGCGCCGCCGTCTAATGTAAATTTTAAATCTTTTTTCCTCAACTCACCTTCAAAGCTGACGCAAACCGTGCGTACAAGCTCGAACAAATCCACAGGCGCTTTGTTGAGCATAAGATTTTCACCTTCCACGCGTTCAATGCGTTCCAAATCGGCGACGATGGTACTAAGCCGCAGGATCTCCTCATGTAAGCTTTTCAGCCGCTCCGGAGTGGGCTCCCAGATTTGCATGGTCATCGCTTCAAGGTGTGTGCCCAGCGTGGCAAGCGGCGTACGGAGTTCATGGGCGATATCGGCGGAAAGCTGTTTCCGGAACTTCTCCTGCCTGGAGAGTGCCGAGGCAAGGTGGTTGATTGTCAGCATAAGGTTGCGAAGCTCCCTTGTCTTCGTTTCCCCCTCAAATTGAATATCGTAATTTCCCGCCGCGATTTGCATGGCGATGTCGGATGTTTTGACGATTGGCCTGGTTATACGTCTTGCGAGCAATTCGCCTATAAAAAGCGACGCCAAAATGGAAATCAAACCGACTGCGATAAATATGGCGTTTAACGAACCTAAAAATGAAAAATCATTTTCACTCAGGAAAAACGGGCTATAGTAGCTGATCTTCGCAGTTCCGATTTTTTGTCCGTTTTGTTCAATGCTATATTCATAGGCTGTAAATGCTCCTTCTGCCCCGTGCTGCTCCATACGCGCTGAGATCTCTTCCATTACTTTTAGGCATAAGGTCATCTCATGGCTTTCGGCGTCCCAGATCTTATTATCGCGATTATCATAAACCGACAGGATGTATCCTTCGTTCAAAGAGTGCATGCCCAGCGCGTGGATCGAATCAAGATTCCATATGCGGGTAAAGGAATTATAATATAAGCTTAGCGACTCGGTGATCTCTGAGGCTCTCTCCTTTTGCTGCACGGAAATATAACGCTCAAACTGCCTGTTCAGCATTAAATTTGATACCAGGCTGATGAGCGATACGATGACAAGAATGATTACGATAATGGATAATGTTAACTGGGTACTGAGCTTCTTCAATTTATTCGCCTTTACGCCGCTCCTTATTCCGTTTCTTTTACTGTAAATCGAACGGTTTCAGGAGCTTGTCAACTTCAACGGTCTTACCGTTCTCCTCCACCGGTACTTTCGCAAATACCCAGCCGCTGACCGCGTCAGGATCAACACCTGCCGAGATAAAAGGTTCCGGATTCAGGACAAATACGATATCTTTGTCATTGGTGCTCATCGTCTTTGCCCACTCAAACATGTTACCGTCTCCAAGTTTCACGCCGAAATGGTCGAGCGCCGTGTGGTATCCGATGGAATCTCTGTAGCTCCTGACAATTTGCTCATATGAGGCAAGAGGAGTCGCTTCTCCGTCGTATTTGAACGCATCGCTTCCCAGCTTGGTCCCCACCATCAGTTTATCTTCAAAATATGTGATACCCTCCGGTAATTTGTCCGTATCCAATCCTGCGTCAAGGAACGGTTTTGCGTCAAATTCCAGCATCACATCATGGAGCGGGCTTTTGCTGTAATCCTTGCTCCAGATAAAACGCACGGTATCATCGGGAGCCTCCAGCGACCATCCCCCGTTCAGATCATCGGCCGACACATTATCCGGAATGACTTCCAGGACCGCCTGAAAGGTCTCGATAGATTCATCTCCGACAACATCAAGCTGATTGCTGCAAGCGGCGACGAAAATCATGAGTACTGCGCCCAAACCAAAAGCCGCAGCTCTTTTTAAAATCTTTTTCATATTCATAACCTCCACTTTATTTTAATTTATTGTATATAAATTACTCAGTCGATCACCTGATATTTGCCAGCATATTTTCCCAGGGGCTATAGAGCCTGTCGACAGTACCCAGAACTTTTCCCTCGTTGCTGACGACAAGGTTGGCTCTGTCCGTTTGCGGTATCAACTGTTGAATATCCGGCCTTTCGCCCTGCCGCCTTAAACCGCTTCAAACGAAGCGCGTTTGTGAGTACCGATACCGAGCTTAAGCTCATGGCGGCGGCGGCGAAAATCGGGTTGAGCAGCGGGCCGCCGAACAGGTAGAGAACACCGGCGGCAATCGGGATACCTATGACGTTGTAACCAAACGCCCAGAATAAATTCTGCTTGATGTTACGGATCGTCCTTTTGCTCAGGTTAATTGCCGTCGGCACATCCATGAGGTCGGAACGCATGAGCACGATATCCGCCGACTCCATGGCAACGTCCGTACCGGAGCCGATGGCAATGCCGATGTCGGCTTGAGCCAAAGCGGGTGCGTCATTGATCCCGTCTCCGACCATCGCCACCTTGCGGCCTCCATTCTGCAGCTTTTTCACTTCATTTGACTTATCCTGGGGCAGTACTTCGGCCAGTATGCGGTCAATACCCACCTGTTTTGCGATGGCGACTGCGGTCTTCTTATTGTCTCCGGTAATCATCGCAACCTCGATTCCCATCTTATGCAGACTTTCGATCGCCGCACGGCTTGACTGCTTAACCACGTCCGCCACGGCAACGATACCGGCAAGCCTGCCGTCTATCGAGACGAACATCGGCGTTTTGCCCTCTTCGGCCAGCCTGTCGCTTGCCGTCTCCAGCCCTGTCAGCGGAATGCCCTGATCGTCCATCAGCTTGCGGTTTCCTGCGAGAACCGTCCGTCCGTTGATGACGGCTTCGATGCCGCGTCCGGTGATCGAGTGAAATGAGTCTGCTTTTATGAGGTTAAAGCCGCTTTCCTGGGCGCACAGGACGATCGCCTGACCCAGCGGATGTTCGGAGCCTTTTTCGGCGGAAGCGGTGATCTGCAGCAGCTCTTCCGCCTGTATTCCATCGGTCGTCAGCACATCGGTCACGGCCGGCTTGCCTTCTGTGATCGTGCCGGTCTTGTCAAATATAATGGTATTAATTTTATGGGCTGTTTCCAGAGCCTCGCCGCCTTTGATCAGAATGCCGTTTTCGGCGCCCTTGCCGGTACCCACCATGATCGCGGTGGGCGTTGCGAGCCCAAGGGCGCAGGGGCAGGCGATCACAAGTATTGCAATAAAGACGGTCAGTGAAAATTCAAGGTTGCCTGTACCGATATACCACGCGATTCCGACGACAAGCGCAATTGCGCATACAATGGGTACGAAGATGCCGGAAACAGTATCGGCCATCTTTGCGATGGGAGCTTTTGAACCCTGGGCGTCCTCGACCAGCTTGATGATCTGCGCCAGGGCTGTGTCGCTGCCTATTTTATCTGCACGGAATTGAATTGTGCCTGTTGTATTCAGGGAAGCGGCATAAACCGTGTCGCTCGCTTTTTTATCCACCGGCATGCTCTCGCCGGTCAGCATGGATTCGTCGATAGCGGTGTGGCCTTCCAGAACGGTGCCGTCCACCGGGATCTTAGCGCCGGGTTTGACAACAAGGATATCCCCAATTTCAACCTCTTCGATGGGGATTTCCTTTTCGGCGCCGTCCCGAATAACGATCGCAGTCTTCGGCGCAAGCCCCATCAGTTTTTTAATGGCTTCGCTTGTTCGGCCCTTAGATACGGCCTCCAGCGTTTTACCAAGCAGGATCAGCGCGATTATGACGCCCGCCGTCTCAAAGTACAGGGATTCAACAACCGCGAAATTGCCGCGGGCGATCTGGATCACGTTATAGATGCTGTAGGCGACGGCTGCCGTGGTTCCGATGGCGATCAGAGAATCCATGTTGGGACTCCGCATGATCAGGGCTTTGTATCCTACCGTATAAAACTTGTAGCCTACGCCGATAATCGGAATCACAAGCATCAATTCGACCAGACCGTATACCAGCGGGAAATTCATCGGATTGAGCCCTGCCGGAAAGGGCAGCGTCACAAACTTGATCATCGGAACCATCGCAATATATAAAAGAGGCAGTGCTAGCGCCGCTGCGATAATGAATTTTTTCCATAGCGTGCGTATTTCCTTTTCCTTGCGCGCTTTGTCTTCGTCGACCGCGGCGGTCTTTGGAACCTCCAGGGCCTTGTATCCTGCCTTTTCAACGGCGTTCCTGATCACGGATACCCGGACCTGCTGCGGGTTATAGGCGACCGTGGCCTTCTCGGTTGCAAAGTTTACCGACACGGCAGTTACGCCGTCCAGCTTTCCGATGGCCTTTTCCACTCTCCTGGCGCAGGCCGCACATGTCATTCCGCCGATCGGCAGGGCTATATTTACGGTATCTGTTTGATTACTCATATGTTTCACCTGTTCCTTTACTATTTTGGGTTGTATTATTGACAAGCATTGTGTTCTTGACGAACTGATTGCTCTATGCTATCATTATAACTGTAACAGTCAATTAAACAAGTACGCACTATAATGTGCTATAGTACCCAAAATGATAGTTTGGAGGGAATCAATATGAAATGTGATTTCAATAACCTTAACTGTCCCGTTGACGCAACCTTAAGGCTCATCGGCGGAAAGTATAAATCTCTGATCCTTTGGCATCTCATCGATGGTACGCTTCGCTACGGCGAGCTTCAGAAGCTGATACCGCAGGCTACCCCTAAAATGCTGACACAGCAGCTTCGGGAGCTTGAGGACGACAATTTGCTGCAGCGTACAGTCTATCCCGTTGTGCCCCCGAAGGTCGAGTATTCGCTGACAGATTTCGGCCTTAGCCTCCGTCCGATCCTGACCGCCATGTATCATTGGGGAGCAGGGTATATGAAGGATAATAACCTTGAAATCTGCTGCACCATGACGCCCCATGAGGAATAAACCGGCACCCGGTTTTCCAACGCTTTATTTTGATTGGGTTAATACTTATTTTGATTTTGTTAATCTCTGGATTTGTCTCGCATAAGAAACATTGCCGCGAAAATCCCGATAGCCGGTAAAATGCAATGCCAATGGCTCAACAGAAATTGCATAATCAGATTCTCCTCTCATTTCAAATCGACTTGTTCGACTAATGGCAGGACGCGCCGCCGGCGCCGCTGGCCTCAAAAGTCTCGGGAGGCCAAATCTTCGTTTTATAATCTCTCACCTCTTGCCTGATCGCCTCGGTATCAATGACGGAAATATCGTCAACCACCTTCACATATCCGTAGAAAGTATTGTCTCCGTTGGAAAACTCGAAGCTGCCTATCGGAATAAATCCCAGAGGGTTGACCCCGGTGTCAAGCGCCGCCTGCGCGGCGTATGCGGGAACCAGCAGATTGAAATTTGCCGCATTTGTCGAGCTGTTGTCGATATTCCACTGAACAGCGGAATCGGATTGAATCACAATCACTGCGGGAGAAAAACCCTCGTCGGTCAATTGAATCGTAACCTCCTGATAATCGTCCTTTTTTTCGGCAATGGCAATCTCATCGGCGGGAATGCTTACATTGGCTGGCACAGGTTCCGGCGATCCCCCGTCAAAACCCCCGTTCTCCGGGGGAACGTCCGCATCGGCGCCGCCGTTTGGCGGAATCTCAGTCCCGGGTTCCACTACCGTTATCGAACCGCGAATCATCCCCATCCAGCAGCTGTATTGAAATTTACCGGTTTTGTCCGGAGTAAACTCTATGACATTTTCCCCGCTCTCGAACTGGTATTCGATGTTGTATTCGGGTATGATTATCCTGTTATTGCAGCCGTTTATGCTGCCATTTGGCGCGTCGATCGTCCATTTGACGGGGATCCCGGCCTGAACGGTGATCGCGGGATAACGCCCTGACGACAAGGTGGAGTTTATGATCTGGACGCCGTCTTCAACAGCGATGTCTGAAGTTCCCTCGGAAGCTTCCGGCGTGTTTGCAAAAGCAATATTTGATAAGCCCGACAGGCTCCAGCCATTTGTGAACATAGAAAGTCCAAGCACGACAACCAGAACGGCTCCGACTGTCATGACCTTGCGGGTAAACTTTTTACTGAGCACAGAGCTTAAAGCGCCAAGCCCGAACATAAGCGGCACGGTGCCAAGGCTGAAAAGCAGCATGGACAAAGCGCCCTTTGTTACGCTGCCCGTTGAGAGCGCGTACAGCTGCATTGCCTGCAGCGGTCCGCACGGCATCAGCCCGTTCAACAAGCCGACATACAAAGGACTTTTGCTTCGTCCTTTTTCCGCATCGATTTTCTGGGCAAACACCTTCGGCATTCTGGGATTGAACCTTCTGAGCCAGGGAAATATGCCCAGCATGTTGACGCCCATAATGACCATAAATACTCCGGCCGCGAGCTGTACGGAGCCTCTGAACACGCCGGAAAAACTGATTGCGGAGCCTAGCGCTCCGACAATGCCGCCGATTATTGTATAGGATATGACTCTCCCGAAGTTATATAAGAAACTTGGGCCGAGCGAAGCGAACCGGCTTCCTCCCTGATCACCCGATTGCGGTATGCATTGCGACAGGTTGATGCCTCCGCACATGGCGATGCAGTGAACCGAAGTCAGTAATCCGATCAGCAGCAGCACTCCGTATCCCATACCGGCTTCAGCAAGCGGGAAAGAGTTAAACAGATTTGTTACGCCGAATTGCTGCATCAGCATGAATAACGCCAAAATCAAAATCAACAAGCCCATCCCGCGCGACTTGTCGCCGGCCGGCGCCTGCTGATCCGTAATTACCTCGTAATCCAGGCGCTCTATGACTGTCTTGATATCTTTTAGCGTGATGATATCAGGATCATATTCGATTTCCGCCGTTCCTTTGCTGTAATCCACCGATGCATGACTGATTCCGGCGGTATTGAGCAGTTTTTTTTCAATTTTATTCTGGCAGCTGACGCACGTCATACCGCCTATACGAAGCTTCATTCTTTTCGCTCTTGAGTCCATAAAAATTCCCACCTCATTTCTAGTAATACATGAAGTGTACCAAACAGATATGTAGAAATTATGGAGGCATGGCTGTATTTGAAATTTTTCAATTTTTCTATGAACCCCAGGCATAGTTCGACTATTCAGTCAACTCTTCAGGAT
>DATMXY010000454.1:0-14793 GCA_035561275.1 Anaerovoracaceae bacterium
ATTTTTGCACTCTACTCGATGTTCTGGACCTGTTCCCGTATTTTTTCGATCTCGCTTTTGATTTCCAGCACCTTGTTGGTGATTTCGATGTCGTTGGCTTTGGAGCCGATGGTGTTTGCCTCCCGGTTCATTTCCTGCACCAGAAAGTCCAGTTTTTTTCCGTCGGGCTGGTTGCTCATGGATATGATGGAATTCAACTGAATGATATGGCTGTCAAGGCGGACAAGTTCCTCTGTGATGCTGCATTTGTCGGCAAAGATCGCGGCCTCGACAAGGATCCTGTCTTCCGGTATGGCTACGTTGGAGCCGATGAGTTCCTTGATCCGGTCCCTTAATTTATCGGCATAGGATCTGGTAACTTCCGGCGATCTCGTTTCGATCTCTTTGACGCGGTTTCTGATACATTCGCCTCTTTTGACGATATCCTCGGCAAGCTTTGCGCCTTCAAGGGTCCTCATCTCATCCAGCTTTTTCGCGGCTTCAAGCACAGGCGTTTCCAGGCTTTTAAAGATTTCTTCCTCGTCTTCCACGTCGGGAATGGCTTTCATGACGTCGGGCAATGTGGCCAGGAACTGAAGCGTGATGTCGCCGCTTACGTTGAATTCAGTCTGCAGCTCTCTCAGGTTGTCGTAATACTGACGCGCGACCATGGTGTTCAGTTTGATATTGGTGTCATCCTCGGTGATATTTTCAACCATGATGGATACATCGATCTTTCCTCTTCTCGCAATGTCCTTCACAGCGCTTTTCAGCCTGTCCTCGGCAAAGGAATAACGTCTCGGCATCTTGAAGGTTATGTCACTGTATCTGTGATTGACTGACTTGATTTCTACGATTATGTTCCGTTTCCCGTCCGCGTATTCGCTTCTGCCGAAGCCTGTCATGCTTTTGATCATACAAAGTTCTCCTTGCTATGATTGTTATTTTTTGTTTATATAGTATTATACTAAATTTGCTTGGTTTCGCGTTTTTCGAAAAATTTCCGGCGCAACTTTGCCCGTAAAATTGAGTAACCGGGTTTACCCGGTAAAAATCGCAAACCCTATATATTATACACCAACAAAGGAGACATCACAATGAGTTTTGACGGCATGGTGACCGGATCCGTCGTTCGTCAGCTGAACCAGGTCCTGACCGGCGGTAAAATCGAAAAAATTTACCAGCCTGAGGCGGATGAAATCATTTTAAATATTCATTCCCTCAGAGAAAACCATAAATTATACATCTCATCAAACAGCAGCCACGCAAGGATCCACCTGATCAGGGAAGCGGCTTCAAATCCCCTGAATCCAAGCGGATTCTGCATGCTGCTGCGGAAACACCTGCAGGGCGGGCGCATCACTTCCGTGATTCAAAAGGATTCCGAACGCATCGCGGAGATTTGCGTGGATACCGTCAATGAGCTGGGGTTTTCCGTCAATAAAAAGCTTATCGTTGAAATTATGGGTAAGCACAGCAACATCATCCTCATCGATATCGCTTCCAATAAGATCATCGACAGCATCAAACGGATCTCCATCGACGTCAACCGATACCGGCAGCTCCTTCCCGGGCAGCAGTACGTCTATCCCCCGTCCCAGGGTAAGGTCCCCTATTACGGGCTGACCGAGGTTCAGCTACAGGCCTTGACGGAGAATTCCGCCGATCCTGCCAAAGCGCTGGTGGCCGGTATTCAGGGAATCAGTCCCCTTATTTCCGAGGAAATCGTATACCGGACAGGACGGCTGGACGGCATAGCTCCTGCTGCGGCCCTTTACCGAGTCCTGAGCGGCATGGCGGACCAAATCGACCACGGCGTTCCTTCCCCCGCGGTTTATCTGCAGGAGGACGGAACTCCCTTTGATTTCCACCTGTTCCCGCTGCATTCCATATCGGATTATTATCAGGAATTGCGTTTTTCAGACATCAGCGAAGCGATTTCTTATTATTATTCCAGTAAAAGTTCTTCCAACAGGATCCGGCAGAAAACCTCCGATCTGGACCGCGCCGTCGCCGGCAGCCTGGACAAGCTGTATCTGAAAAAGCAGAGATTATCCGAGGACCTGCTGAAGGCGGAAAACTCGGATATCTACCGCCTGTACGGCGAGCTGCTGACAGCCAATCTCCACCAGATCAGCCAGGGCGCGCCCCAGGCAGAGGTCCTGGATTATTATAAAAACGAAATGATCAGCATCCCCCTGGATCCCCGTTTCACCCCGATTCAGAACGCACAGCGCTATTATAAAAAATATAGCAAGGCGAAGACCGCCGTTACGGAAAAAGGGATCCAACTGAAAGAAGCCAACACCGATATCGCTTACCTGGAATCTGTTCTTTCCTACATTGAAAAGGCTTCTTCCATCGAAGAAATCGAAGACCTGCGACAGGAACTTGTGGAAGGCGGGTATTTGAGGAAGCGGAAAAACAGCTTTAAACCGGGCAGGAGCAAACCTGCCCCGTACCAATACACCACCGGCGACGGTTTCCGCGTTCTGGCGGGAAGAAACAACAAGGAAAACGACATCCTCACGTTTAAAACAGCTTCCGGAAAGGACCTCTGGTTCCATACCAAGGATATCCCAGGCTCCCATGTCATCCTGTTCACCGACGGAAAGAGCGTCCCGGAAACCTCGATTTTCGAAGCCGCGTCTCTGGCCGCCTGGCACAGCAAAGGCCGGGAATCGGAGAACGTTCCCGTGGATTACACCCAGGTCCGCCATGTGAAGAAGCCAAACGGCGCAAAACCGGGGATGGTCATATTTGTCAACAATAAAACTGTTTATGTCAACCCTAAGGTGCTTTGAGACAGGAGGACGATCCATGAGATATATCGCACTGCTCCGCGGAATCAATGTCGGCGGCAACAACAAGGTTTCCATGAAGGCCTTAAAAACCTGCTTTGAAAAAGCAGGTTTCCACAATGTAACAACTTATATCAACAGCGGCAATGTCCTCTTCGACAGTGAGGAATCAAGCATTCCCGAGCTGATTAAAATATGCGGGGATTCTTTCGAGAAAGAATTCAGATTCCCGGTCAACCTGGCGGTAATAGATGGAAACGCATTGAAGGAAGCGCTGGAGCATGCCCCGGAATGGTGGGGAGACGACCCGGATTCCAAGCACAACGCCATATTCGTAGTCCCACCCGCCACCGCCGAAGAGATCTGCATCGAGGCCGGAACCATCAAACCTGAATATGAAAAAGTGTATGCATATCAAAACGTCATATTCTGGTCCGCTCCCCTCAAGACGTTTTCCCGTACAAGGTGGTCAAAAATAGTCGGAACAAAGGCATATCAGTCTATCACCATTCGGAACGCCAATACGGCGAAGAAGCTTTTGGAACTGGTTTTCGAGAAGTAATTGAACACTCCCACCACCTATAGAGGCGGGAGCTTTCTCAGTCCATTTATTTCCGCTTTCAATTCCTGCTTGGTCTCAATCATTTCCTTCTGCAGGCTATTAATTTTACCAGCAATATTTTAAAGTACAATATCTGTACAATTATGTATTATTACATTCTGCACACTACTTCTTACAACAAAACAACTGGCTGTTGATTTTTACCGAAGGCCAAAATAAAATAAAAATTGCTCTTACGCGGCACAGCCGGTTTTCATTGAGAGGCATAGACGGATTCTCCTAAAAACAAAGGATGTGTGTGAGGATGAAGATTAAAAACTACAAAAATGTCAGGTATCAGATTGACAAATCAGGAGAATTATGCTGCACAATATGCGGCCAGCTGGCGGAACTTACCCGTTTTAAAAACGGATATATCTGCACCGGCTGTTTACAATACGTTAAATCAAATAGGTAATGGTACCCCCTTTCTCTCGGTAACCATGAATCACTGTCTCGTTTTTTCCATAAGACAATGAATCCGGCTGTGGCAAAGGCGCGGGCCTCTCAAAATGAGAGGCCCCTCTTTATTTTTTATACTGTGCCGGACCGGTTTGATACAGGTCGCCGCCCTGGGAGTCAACCGCCAGGATGCACGGGAAATCCTCTACCTCCAGCCTGTAGATCGCTTCCGGCCCTAAATCCTCATAGGCTATGATTTCCGCTTTTTTAACGGATTTCGAAATGGTGGCTGCGGCGCCGCCGACAGCCGCAAAATACACCGCCTTGTTCTTTATCATGGACTCCGCCACCGCGGGCGTCCTCTGGCCTTTCCCGATCATCCCCTTCAAGCCCAGATCAAGGAGCAGCGGGGTGTACGCGTCCATACGGAAGCTGGTCGTAGGTCCGCAGGAGCCAAAGGCCTTCGGCGGTTTTGGAGGGCACGGCCCTACATAGTATATGATCTGGCCTTTCAGGTCAAAGGGCATCTCTTTCCCTTCACTATATGTCTGGACCAGGCGTTTATGGGCGGCGTCCCGGGCGGTATAGACGACCCCGCTGATGGCGATCATATCCCCGGGCTGTAAGCCTTTGATCTTTTCATCCGTCAGGGGAGTGGTGATTTTTTTTATCTCAGCCACGGTTCCTTCTCCTTCTAATTAAGTACATCTTTAACTTATAACTTAACGCTGTCGTTTAGAGTATTGCCTGCGCATGCCTCGACGCATGGCAGTTGAGATTTACCGCAACAGGCAGCTGCGTGATATGTGTGGGAAAATATTCGATATGGACCGCCAGGGCTGTGATCCTTCCGCCCAGCCCCTGGGGGCCGATGCCGGTGGCGTTGATCTCTTCCAGCAGCTCCTTTTCCAGCTGTGCGTACTGAGGATCCGGATTGGGCTCCCCGATCTTCCTGGCCAGGGCTTTCTTCGCCAGGAGGGTCGTCATATCCATGGTTCCTCCTACACCGATTCCGACAATGATGGGCGGGCAGGGGTTTCCGCCTGCGGATATGACGGTCTGCAGTACAAAATCCTTCACGCCCTGCAGTCCCTGGGACGGGATCAGCATCTTCAATTGGCCCATATTTTCGCTCCCGCCGCCTTTCGGCAATATAGTGATCTTCAGTTCGTCGCCGGGCAGGATCTCGGTATGGATCACCGCCGGCGTGTTGTCGCCCGTGTTTTTCCTGCTGAAAATCGGGTCGCTGCAGATGGATTTGCGCAGATACCCTTTACCGTATCCTCTCCGGACGCCTTCATTGATCGCGTCGGTCAAGTTGCCGCCCATAATATGGACGTCCTGTCCGACTTCAACGAAAAAGAAGGCGGTGCCTGTGTCCTGGCAGATTGCGATCTGCTCGGCCCGGGCATAGCGGATATTCTCCAGGATCTGCTCGAAAGCGTATTTCCCGAATTCGGATTCTTCCCTTTTGCTCATCTCACAAATATGGTTTTCCACATCAGCTTCAAGGTTGAAGGCCGCTTCATAGCAGAGCTGCTCGACGGTGTCGGTTATTTTAGAAGCCTGAATTTCTTTCATAGTATCTCCTTATTTTTTCCTCCTCGCCTCTGCGGCGATCCGCTTCTTCGTTTTCGGCTTCATGACGGAATAGCCGAATCTGCCGATGGGATTTTTCTGCAGGCCGTAATATTCCCCATGGCTGTAACAAATCAGGCCTGCCCGTTCCAGTTCCAGCTTCCCTTTTTCGTCAAGCAGGCTTTCGTCGGCGTGCACCGCCAGGATATCGGCTATGAACATATCGTGGGAGGGATAATGATGCACTTCCTTCACCCTGCACTCGATGTTTACAGGCGACTCCTGAATCATCGGGCATTTTACCAGCTGTCCGGGAGCCGGAGTCAGATTTTGAGCTTGAAATTTATTGATGTCCCGGCCGGATTTTACCCCGCAGTAATCGGCGGCAAACGTCAGCTTTTCCGTACAGAGGTTGATGACAAATTCTCCGCTTCTCTCTATGATCCCGTGGGAATGCCTTGACTGCCGTACGGAAATATACGTCATGGGCGGCTCGGAATTCACGATCCCTGTCCATGCTATCGTGATGATATTGTATTCCGCTTCCGTTTCTCCGCAGGATACCATGACAGCGGGCACAGGATTCACCATGGTTCCCGGTTTAAAGGTTATCTTATTCATCGCCTGTACCTCCCAATTTTTTAATGATATTAGTAAATTCAAGGGGCAGCGGACTGTCAAACTCTATATATTCGCCCGTCTTCGGATGCCGGAAGCCCAGGAGCTTTGCATGGAGCATCTGGGATTCCGCGCCTAGGGCCTTTTTCTTCGGGCCGTATACGGCGTCTCCCAGGAGCGGGTGGTTGATATGGGCCATATGGACCCTGATCTGGTGCGTCCTGCCCGTTTCCAGCCTCGCCTCGATATAGGTGAAGGCGCCGAAACGCTGCAGCACTTTATAATGCGTTACCGCCTCCCTGCCGTTCAGGGAAGTTACCGCCATCTTCATCCTGTTTTTGGGGTCGCGTCCGATGGGCGCGTCCACCGTCCCTGTATCTTCCTGGAAATTATGGTATACAACGGCACGGTACGCCCTGGTGATGCTGTGGGCCGCAAGCTGGGCCGCCAGGCTACGGTGGGCCGCGTCATTTTTCGCGATGACGAGGAGGCCGCTTGTATCCTTGTCGATCCGGTGGACGATGCCGGGCCGGATCACTCCGTTGATGGAGGACAGGGTTTTGCAGTGGTAAAGGATGGCGTTGACCAGAGTGCCGGTATAGTTGCCGGCGGCAGGATGGACCACCATCCCCTTCGGCTTGTTGACCACGAGGACGTCGTCGTCCTCATAGACGATATCGAGGGGAATATCCTCCGGCAGCACGTTCAGATGGACCGGTTCCGGGACCGAGACCCTGACCGCGTCGCCGCTCTTCACTTTATATTTCTTCAGCGTGCAGGGTTTCCCGTTGACTTCGACCCTTCCGATTTCAATGAGCTTCTGAAGGTGGTTTCTGGAAGCCTCCTCAATAACAAGAGAGAGGACCACATCCAGCCGGGTCCCCTTCAAATCTTCTTCTATGATAAATTCATAAACGTTAAGATCTTTCTCCATTTTGTTTATTATCCCTGTTTTTCCTGGTTTCGATAAAAAACATGTAGATGACCAGCAGGCCGCATCCGATGCAGACAGACATATCCGCCACATTGAAAACAGGCCATACGTGGAAATCCAGAAAATCAACCACATAGCCGTTCGAGGCCCGGTCGATGAGATTTCCCACGCCTCCCGCGGCGATGAACGACAGGGAGAGCAGCAGGCACCAATGATCTTTTTTTCGCCTTTTTATGAGATATACCAGCACTCCCGCGATGACGACAAGCTGTATCGCAATCAGAAATTCCGTTTTATTCTGGAACATGCTGAAGGCTGCGCCGCTGTTGTGGATATACGTGATGTTAAATATCCCATCCGCGACAGGGATGGAACTGTCCAGCTCCATATTGGCGCGGATCAGGTATTTCGTAAATTGGTCCAGCGCAACGATGATAGCAATGATGATGAAATACAATGGCGAACCCTTTCTTAACATTCTGTCCGATTCTCAATGAAAATCAGTCTACCTTAAATTTGTAATGGTTTCTTTACCGAAGGAAGGTCTCTCTTCCGCGACGGAATCGCTCTTCGTATATTCTTTCAGTTCCATATCTTTATCGGCGAACAGCTCCGCGCTTAAGGTGTCAAACTTCTCCAGCTCCGACTCCAGCAGGCTTCTGTATCTGGTCCGGAATATATTCAGCCGGTTTCTCATGGATACCAATTCCTCGTTGAGCCGTTCAATGGACTCTTTGGCCTCCCTCTGGATCAGCTGCGCGTCCAGTTCGGCGTTTTTCAGCAGGATCTCGGCGCGTTTTTCCGCGCTGGCCGAAATATCTCCCATCAGTGCTTTTGCAGCTTCCAGGGTCTCCAAAACGGCGCTTTCCGAATTCCGGTAACGCTCTACTTCCGCTGTAAGGCTTTTTATCTGTTCCTTCAGCCTCTGGTTCTCTTCCAGGATCTTTTCCAGATCCAGCGTCAGAAGATCGAGAAAGCTGTCCACCTCTTCTTCTTTATATCCTCGAACGACCTTTGGAAACTCTTTGTTTTGAATATCTAAAGGAGTGATCATACTTCCACCTCAGGCAAAGCTTTTTGAGCGCCGATACGCCGGCGTACGGTTCAGAATAAGAAAATCCTTAACAGACTGATGATGATCCCGTTGATCACCGTCAGGCCTATGATGGCCAAAATCGGCGAAAAATCGATGGCGCCGCCCAGGCCGAACCTTGCAAGCAGCGATCTGCAGGGCGCCAGAATGGGTTCCGTGACCTGAATGATAAGGGAATATACCCTATACAAATTGCCGTAAGGGGTCCTTACGAACCAGCTGAGGACCGCCCTCGCCAGGATCAGATATACGAGTATCTGAAAAAATAAATTGATCGCTTGCATAAATAGTAACATTACGGCTGTCTCCATACATTTTTGGGTGCTCCGCTGAAGTCGATCCCTTTGTTGTCCACGTTTGCGGTGACATCGACGTTTTCAGGCGCGAAAATGAATATATTGTTTGCCACTTTCTGTACATTACCGTTTAAGGCATAGGTGGCGCCGCTTAAAAAGTCGAAAATTTTTCTCGCCGTATCCGACTCTACCTTCTCCAGATTGATAATCACAGGTTTCTTCGCTTTCAGATTATCTACAAGTTTCGGGCACTCATCAAAGGCTTTCGGTTCAATCACGACCATTTTAAACTGGCTGGTGTTCGGAGCCACGGTTTTATTCTGCAGCGGAAGGATCCTGCTGTCCTTTGCGTCCCTGGTATCCTTGACACTGCTCACGGACGACGAATAAGAGCTTCTCGGATCGATAGGCTTTCTCTCCAGTGAGGTTGATGCGGCAGGATGATCTTCCTGCTCATCCTCTTCGACTTCTTCAATGCCGATCAGAGTTTTCAACTTATAAAATAAACCTTCTCCCATTTCTTTCCCTCCTTTATAATATTCTTTCTATTTGCTGTAATTTCTTTCGCCGAAAATCGCGGTGCCGACCCTGATCAGATTGGACCCCTCCAGGATCGCCGCCTCGTAATCATGGGACATTCCCATGGATAGATATCTGAATTCCAATTTCGGATGCGCAAGCAGGGCATACGTATCATACAGCGCTTTCACTTCCCTGAACCAGACCCTTACATCCTCCGGATCATTCTCAAAGGGCGCAATGCACATGAGACCCCGGATCCTGATATTCGGACAGCGCTCCAGGATATCTCCGATTAGTTTTCCCGTTTCTTCCGAGGTGATCCCGAATTTGCTCTCTTCCTGCGCCGTATTGACCTGGACCAGGATGTCCATTTCCGTATTGTGCTGCGCTGCGCGCCTGTCTATCTCCTCCGCAAGCCTGAAGGAATCGACGGAATGAATCATCGAAACCTTATCGATGATATATTTTACCTTATTTGTCTGCAAATGTCCAATCATATGCCATCGGACCGGTTTTACGGCCTCAAACTTGTCCAGAATCTCCTGGACTTTGTTTTCACCGATATCCTTGATCCCCGCATCGACGGCTTGGTTTATCTCTTCCGCGGTCCTCGTTTTGGTGACCGCGACCAGCAGGACCTCGCCGGGCTTGCGGCCGGAAGCGGCGGTGATTTCATCCATCCTGCTCTTTATCTTTTCAATGTTTTCCTTAATTGTACCCATAATCAACTTCCTTTTGTATCCGGTCGGCGCCTGTTAGTTCGGCTCCCTTAAGATTTCGTCGTAAATGTTTACCGTATCGACTTTTTCGCCGCTGTCCGTATAGAAGTAAGAAACCTCCACCAGTGACCATTCCCCGTCGCTGGTGATGATCTTTACCGGTTTAAAGACATATTCGCCGCTTTTATCCTTGACAAAAACTCCCGGCTGACCGTCTCTGGACGTGAGGTTCTCGTTCTTTATGATCAGACCGCTGTAGTCCGATGTGACAACTTCCGCGTCGGCTTTCCTGATCTGGGCAAATTCCTCGTAATATCTGTTGAACTCCAGGATCACAAGCCACTGGCCGCTGTCGTCGATGATATCGTAAACGGTTCCGTCGACTTGTCCCAAAGGAAGGTTGAGCGTGACCTTTTTCCCCTTCTCGTATTTGACGATATTCTCCGGTGCGACCCAGAACACCGAATACCATTTCTTTTGATCGACAATCTTGTACAGCGGTTCATCTTTGAGGGTGGCTTCCCTGGTCATGTTCTGTACTTCGATATTCAGCCGCTGAACCTTTTCCCTGCTCAGAAGCGTCATGTTTTCCGGCGTGAATTCCGATTCGTATCCGTCGATATAGTAGCTGATGATGCCGTTGGACTGGCTGATATAATTTTCCGTTGCGATCCCGGTCGCGTTTAAAAGTTTATTCTGGCCGATGATCTCCTCTTTCGCGGCGGCGTCGGTTGCCTGTATGTAATCCAGCTTCTGTCTCAGCCGCAAGAGCTGCTGCTCCAACCGGGCTGCCTGCTCCTGCTCTCCGGCGTTCATAGCGGCGTCGCGTTCATTTTCCAGTCGTGCGTTTTGGGTCCTGATCTTTTTGATATCGTCGCTGAACAGGCTTTCACCGCCGTTGAACCTGGAAATCCGCTCCATAAGATTCTGATAGCTGCTTTCCTTGTCTTGCTGGCCTCCCGGGATGATATCCAGGATCCTGGCGCCTTTCCTGACCTGCTCTCCCTCTTCCGCGTTATATTGGATGCTTCCCGGTTTATCTGCAAAGTATACGGTCTCGTTGCGCACGATATATGCGGTGACCTGGTCTGTTACCTGAAGGCTGCCGTATTCGATGATCTCAGTCTTTTTCAGAGCGCCGGTGACGTTTGGATAGACGTAGATTATGATAAAAAGAATGGCCAGGGCTACGCAGAATAACATTATGATTCTTTTTTTCACCTTCATAGCCAGTACGCACCTCCGTCCAACCCTCTGAATTTAATTATAAAGGAAGGGCTTCCCAAATACAACGGGTTAAGTCAAATCCCCCTCCATGATTTTCCGGAGGACCTTTTTCTCATCTTTCGTGAGCATGCTTTCCTTTTTTATAAATTCCGACCACAGGTCGGGCCTTCTTTCTTTTGTCAACGCAAGGGATTTCTCAAACTGCCACAGATGGATGAGCCTGTGGTTGCCTGAGATCAGGACCTCCGGGACGTTCAGGCCTTCGTACTGCCTCGGTTTTGTATACTGGGGGTATTCCAGCAGTCCGGAATAGATGGATTCCTCATTGTGGGCGTCGCTGTTTCCCAGAACCTCGGGAATCATTCTTGCAACGGCGTCGATGAGGATCATCGCCGGCAGTTCGCCACCGGTCAGAATGTAATCGCCTACGGAAATTTCTTCCATCTGCCAGTAATCGATGATGCGCTGGTCGACGCCCTCATAATGTCCGCACAGGATCACCAGCTCTTCCTTCCGGGAAAGTTCTGAAATGAGTCCCTGGTCCAGGGCCCTGCCTCTCGGCGACATGTAAATGATCTTTTTTCCCTGGGCGCCGACGGCGTCCAAAGCACGGAAAACCGGCTCGGGCAGCATGACCATGCCGGCGCCTCCTCCAAATGGATAGTCGTCGGCTTTTTTGTGCTTGTCCAGGCTGTACTCCCTGATATTCGTCAGCCGGATTTCCAGTATTCCGTTTTCCCCGGCCCTACCCAGTATGCTCTCTCCGATCACGGGGCCGAACATTTCCGGGAAAAGCGTTAACACATCTATTTTGATCATATATCCATCAGTCCTTCGATCAGCCTGACCGCCATCGTTCTTTTATTTAAATCGATATCCAGGATAAATTCCTCCACCGCCGGAATCAGGAATTTGCTTTTGTTTTCCCGCTCCACCTCATACAGGTCCTGGGCGCTGTTCTTGATTACATCGGAAACGACGCCAAGCACGCAGCCGTCTTCGCCGATCACCGAAAGGCCGATGAGGTCGAAGATATGGTATGTGCCCTCCGGCAGCTTTCTGACGTCGGCTTTATCGATAGATACATCTTCGCCCCTGTGCTTTTCCGCTTCCGTCCTGCTGTCAATGCCCGCAAGCTTTAAAATAACCGTGTCCTTCACATATCTTACGCCGGCAAGCTTGTATAAGGCACTGCCCAGCCAGACCTTGTCCAGTTCCTCAAAACGTTCCTTATAATCCGTATAATGATAGACTTTCAGTTCGCCCTTAAGGCCTGCCACGTTGACTACCTGTCCTACCTTGATTTTATCCATGTTTTCACCATTTAGTATACCGTATAGTATATCGTACTGAAATGCCGCTTATTTAGCGTGTTTCCCTTTTGAACCTGCCTGACTTCATCGCTGCCGACGGCCGCAGTATAAAATATAGGCACATATATCAGATATATGTGCCACAGACGCAGTACCGCAAAATCTTTATTGTATGATTTCCACCACAACTTTTTTATTCGCCTTGGTCGCAGCCGCTTTGACGACGGTACGAAGCGCCTTGGCGATTCGCCCCTGCTTTCCGATCACTTTCCCCATATCATCGGGGGCGACCTTCAGCTCGATCACAATGGCCTGCTTTCCAGGTACCTCTTTTACCTCTACCGCATCAGGATTATCAACAAGTGATTTTGCAATAGCTTCAACCAGTTCTACCATAAGTTATCACCGCTTTCCCTATTCTATAATTCCTGATTTTTTGAAAAGGCTTTTTACAGTTTCCGTAGGCTGAGCTCCGTTTGAAATCCATTTTTTTGCCATTTCTCCGTCGATTTTTATATCGGCGGGATCGGTCAGAGGATTATAGTAACCGATCTCTTCAATAAATTTGCCGTCTCTTGGTGAACGGGAGTCTGCGACTACTACTCTATAAAAAGGTTTTTTATGAGCGCCCATTCTCTTTAATCTGATTTTTACTGCCATATGTTCCACCTCCTTCTTGTGCCGGTTTTCCTGGTTCCGGAAAACCTCCGCGATACTTATATGATATCATAAAGGCTAAAAGCCTTTGAACATCCTGTTTCTCTTGAACTTCGGCGCGCTGGAGAACTGTTTCATCATCTTTCTCGCGTCCTCGTATTTTCTGATCAGGCTGTTGATCCTGCTAACGGGCTGCCCGCTGCCGGCTGAAATCCTTTTTCTCCTGCTGGCGTTCAGTATGGAAGGATCCCTTCGTTCTTCTTTGGTCATGGACTGGATGATGGCTTCCATCTGGATGAATTCTTTCTCACCGCTCTCCAGGTCCACATCCTTCATGGCCTTGCTGTTCATACCCGGCATCATATCCAGCAGCTTCGCAATGCCGCCCATCTTCTTGATCTGGCCCATCTGGTCAAGGAAATCTTCCAGAGTGAACTCGTTTTTTTTCATCTTTCTTTCGAGTTCGGCGGCCTTTTCCTCGTCGTAGCTTTCCTGCGCCTTTTCAATCAGGCTCAGCATGTCGCCCATTCCCAGGATCCTTGACGCCATCCGTTCCGGATGAAAGGGTTCCAAAGCGTCGAGCTTTTCCCCGATACCGATGAACTTGATGGGCTTTCCTGTGACGGACTTGGCGGATAACGCCGCGCCGCCCCTTGTGTCGCCGTCCAGCTTTGTCATGATGATCCCGTCGATGCCAAGCCTTTCATTGAAGCCTGCGGCCGCGTTCACCGCGTCCTGTCCCGTCATGGCGTCAACCACCAGGAGGATTTCGTGAGGTTTGGTTTTCTGTTTGATCCTGACCAGCTCTTCCATGAGTTCGTCGTCGATGTGAAGCCGTCCTGAAGTATCCAGTATCAGCACGTCGTAGCCTTTATATTCCGCTTCTTTCATCGCTTTCTCCGCGATGATCTCAGGCTGCCGGCAGTCCCGCATGGTGAAAACGGGGACGCCGACGCTTTTTCCGACGATCTCAAGCTGGTCGATGGCGGCGGGCCGGTAGACGTCGCAGGCGGCAAGCATGGGTTTCTTGCCGTTTTTCTTCAAATAATTCGCAAGCTTTCCGCAGGTGGTGGTTTTACCGGTGCCCTGAAGGCCCGCCATCAGGATCACTGTAAAGCCCCTCGGGGAATAGGTCAGCTTGCTGCCGGTCCCGCCCATAAGGCTGATCAGCTCGTCGTTGACGATCTTGATCACCTGCTGCGCGGGGGTGAGGCTTTTCAATACATCCTGCCCCAGAGCCTTTTCCTTCACGTTGTCCACAAATTGTTTCACGACCTTGAAGTTGACGTCAGCCTCAAGCAGCGCAAGCTTGACCTCGCGCATCGCTTCATTGATGTCCGCTTCCGAGAGGATCCCCTTGCCCTTCAGCTTCTTAAAAACGCCCTGCAGTTTTTCCGATAATCCTTCAAACGCCATATTGGCTCTCCTTAACATTCTGCCCGGTTCTTTAGAACCGTCGGCAGAATTTATGCTAAAAAATCACGAATCTCTGATTCGTAGATTTTTGTCGTATAACACTCCGCCCGGTTCTTTAGAACCCCTTTACTCATTAATTTTATCAATAATAGCCTTAATATGCCTCAGCCGGTCCGAAAGCGTCCTGTTTTGACTATTTTCCCGTATCAGCCTGTCGATTTCCGAATCGGCATTTTTGACGGCTTTTTCCGTCGCGTTAAATCTGCTGATCAGACCAAGCTTGCTTTCATATTCGTGCAGCGCTTTTTCCGCTTTCTTTACCGCATCGTGGACCCCCTGCCTGCTGATCCCGTATTCTTCCGCGATCTCTGAAAGGGAATAATTGTCCTCATGGTGAAGTTTCAGCAGTTCCCGCTGTTTCGCAGTCAACAGCGGGCCGTAGAAGTCATATAACATGCTTATTTCTATCATTTTCTCAAACATCTGCATTCAACCTCGCCGTTCGTCGTGTTTAGCGGAAGTCTGACAAGCAAATTACCTTGACATTACATATAAACTAACACAAAGCAATACTGCTGTCAAGCAAAAAAACTTGCCACATTAACTATAAAAAAATTCGGAGAAATGAGTTTTAGAA
>DATMXY010000455.1:0-10236 GCA_035561275.1 Anaerovoracaceae bacterium
TTATATAACAAACTATTCCCATACACTGCATAAGGCCACACGTTTTCCGTGTGACCTTATACCTTGGAGGTTTACCATTTTGTATTTATCGGTGACCTTTTCATTTGCCGCTGTTTGTGACCGTTGCGATGGCTTTGTCCAGAATATCAAAGCCTGTGTTCAGCTGCTCGTCGGTGATGACCAGCGGCGTCAGGAACCGGATGCAATTGTCCCTTACGCTGGCGGAAAGCACCACCAGGCCGTTCCTGATACATTCGCCGACGATGGCCTTGGTCTCGTCTTTGGCGGGCTCCTTCGTCGCCCTGTCCTTGACAAGCTCGATAGCAAGCATCGCCCCTTTGCCCCTTACATCGCCGATAAGGCTGTATTTTTCCTTCATATCATAAAGCCGCTTGACGGCGATATGGCCGATATGGTTTGCTTTTTCGCAGTAATCATCCCGTTCCATGATTTCAAGGACCTTGAGGGCAGCCGCAGCCGCAAGGGCGTTTCCGCAGTAGGTGCCGCCCAGTTCCCCCGGTTTGAAGGCATCCATGATGTCCGCCCTCGCCGTTACGCAGGCGATGGGAATTCCTCCCGCTACTGATTTGGCGCTGACGATGATATCCGGCCTGACACTCCAGTGCTCGCACGCGAACATCTTTCCCGTCCTGGCATATCCCGACTGGATTTCGTCTGCAATCAGCAGGATCCCGTATTTGTCGCAGAGCCGCCTCATTTCCTTTAAGAACTCATCGGGAGCGACCACAAATCCGCCTTCGCCCAGGATCGGTTCCAGAACGATGGCCGCCACCTGGTCGGGCGCCACATATTCCAGGAAAAAGCTTTCTTCAAACATCTTCGCGCAGTGCATTCCGCAGCTTTCCTTTTCCAGCCCATAGGGACAGCGGTAGCAATAGGGGAACGGAAACCTGTGCACGCCGCCCGGAAGCGGGCCGAATCCGGTTTTATACGGACGGCACTTGCTGGTCATGGCCATAGTCATGTAGGACCGGCCGTGGAAGGCGCCTGCAAAACAGATGATCTCACTTCTGCCGGTATACCTTCTGGCGATCTTGACGGCGTTTTCATCGGCCTCGGCGCCGGTATTGACCAGGATCGTCTTCTTTTCTCCCGGGATCGGAATGATTTCGTTCAACTTCTCCGCCAGCCTGGGATATTGCTCATAGTTGAAGACGTTGATGTTCGGGGCGAAATATTTGTCGCACTGAGCCTTTACCGCTTCCACGACTTCCGGATGGGAGTGGCCGATATTGAGCACGCCGATGCCGGCGACGAAATCAACGAAAATATTTCCGTCAACATCCTGAACCATGGCGCCCTCCGCTTTATCCACAAATACGGGAGCCAGCATGCTCACGGCGTCGGTTACGTTATCCTTTCTTATTTTCAGAAATTCCGCCGATTTCGGGCCCGGAACCGTGTCCGTCACGATCCTGGGCAAGCTTGTTCTGAGTGACATTTTTTTCTCCTCCTTATGTATAATAGAATACGATAGGTTTCATGATAACTGCCAGCCTGCCGCTTAAAAACCAGACCGGCTCCGCAGTTCAGTAAGTTTCACGGTAGATCTCAACGATCAGGTCCCTTGTCAGGGGCACATAGGAATTGATCACCAGCCGCTGCTGATTTTTCAGCACCGAATCCGCGAAGGCTTCGATGTCCTTTTCCTCAAAGCCGTATTCACGCAGCGGTTTGAGGTGCAGGATCCTCTCTTCCAGCGCCGCCAGATTTGCGATGGCGTCTTTCTCGCTTCCGCCCAGGATCCGCGCAATGGTCTTCCGGAATTCCTTTATTTTTCCGTCCGGCCTGATGGCGTCATACTTTTCCAGTATCTTACCGAACAGAGCGTAGTTGGATTCGCCGTGAGGCACGTGATAGGTCCCGCCCAGGGGGAAGGACATGGCGTGCACCGTCGCGCAGCCGGCCTGCAGGAACGCGATCCCCGCGTAACAGGAGGCGGTCAGGAATTCGTCCATGTATTCGAACCGTGCTTCCGGCCCCTGGTCCCCGATCCTTCGGAAGCCTTCCAGAATCAATTCCATGGCCTTGACGCCGAACAGCTCCGACGTCATCGTCGCCCTGGAAGGCGACAGATAGGATTCCACGGCATGGATCAGCGCGTCGATGGCCGACGAGGCGAAGGGCGCATACGGAAGCGTCTTCAGGAATTCAGGAATCAGGCACACGGTCCCGGGAATCAGCAGATCGGATACCAATCCGAGCTTGGTCGTCTTTCCGTTATCGTCCCTGACGATGGCGACGGAGATATTGGTCACCTCGGACCCCGTGCCGCAGGTGGTGGGCAGGGCGATGAGCTCTTTTTCCGGGATCACGTCGACTTTTTTGAAATACAGGTCGTGGACGCTTCCCACCCGTTTCAGGGAAAGCAGCTTTCCGATATCCATAACCGCGCCGCCGCCGACGGCGACGACCCTGTCATACTCCCCCGGATCAAGGGTGTTGAATATATCCGTGATCATTTCCTCCGAAGGTTCTCCGGCCCCGAACTTTTCCTGGAATACAAATTTGCAGGCCAGGCCGCAGTCCTTCATAAAAGGCTCGTAGATGTACTCGTTGGTAATGATCAGATCCCTTTCACCCAGGCCGGATTCGTCTGCAAATTCCCGGAAACTGCCAAATTTATGGAGCTGGGGCTTTATCAATATTTCCCTCATAAGTGATACCCTCTCTTACTATCGCCATGTACAATTTACCGATCAGGCGAATGCTCGTACGGCGCTCAAATCATTAATTAAAACTGTTATTCCCGATTCCATTGAGCGATGATCTCCGGAATGATTTTGAACAGGTCCCCCACGAGTCCGTAGTCGGCCACTTCAAAGATGGGAGCGTCTGGATTCTTGTTGATGGCAACGATGAGGTCCGAATTCTGCATCCCCGCCAGATGCTGGATCGCGCCGGAAATGCCGCAGGCGAAATAAATCTTCGGCTTTACGGTGGTCCCCGTCTGACCTACCTGATGGCAGTGGTCGATCCAGCCGGAATCCACGGCGGCACGGGATGCGCCCACCACGCCGCCCACCTCGTCGGCAAACTTTTGGATCAGTTCAAAACCCGAGGCGTCGCCCAGGCCTCTTCCGCCGGAACAGACGATCTGCGCGTCCGTAAGGGATACCGCCTGTCTGGCGGCTTTGACGACCTCCACCACCTCGACGGAGAAATCTTCCTTTTTTAAGTCAAGTTTCAGATCGACCCGCTGGCCTTTCCTGCCCTCGACCTTTTCCAGCTTATCCATGACGCCGGGCCGTACGGTGGACATCTGCGGCCGGCAGGCCGGGCAGACGATGGTCGCCATCAGATTGCCGCCGAAGGCGGGGCGCGTCTGCTTCAGGTTTTTGTTCCCGTCGCTCCGGTCCATGTTTTTGGTATCCAGCGTAGTATATTTTTCAAGGTAATCGATGTAATTTCCGGTATTTACATCCAATCGCGTACAGTCAGCCGTCAGCCCCGTATCGAGGCGTGCGGCAATTCTCGGCGCCAGGTCTCTCCCGATATGGGTGGCGCCGAACAGCACGATCTCAGGCTTATATTCCCTGATGGCGTCGGTAATCGTCTTTGCGTACCCGTCTGTGGTATAACGCTCCAGCAGAGGGTCGCCTGCCACGTAGACCAGGTCGGCGCCGTAAGCATAAAGCTCATCGACGAGGTGATCCACCCCGCTGCCGGCCAGAACCGCGCAAACCTTTGTATCGCCGCCGATTTCCCTGGAAATCCTGTAGCCTTCCCCCAGGAGTTCCAGCGCCACATTCATGAGTTTGCCGTCCCTTTGCTCGGCGAATACCCAGACGTCCTTATATTCGGAAAAATTGTTTATCTGATCTGCCATGTCGGGCCCTCCTAAATCATATGTTTTGCTTTCAGTTCCGAAATGAAACTGCCTGCCGTCTCTTTTTCCGAATCTCCCGCGATGATCACGCCTTTTCCCTTTTTTACAGGGGTAAAGGATTTATAGACGTTTGTCGGAGAGGCTTGCAGGCCCACCGTCGTCGGGTCGACTCCGATGTCGGCGGCGTTCCAGGTCTTGATATCAAATTTCGCCGCTTTATAGATGCCCCGGACCGACATGTACCTCGGACAGTTCAGCTCCTTGATGGCCGTAAGCAGACATGGCGTCTTTAATTTCAATATCTCATAACCGTTCTCCAACGCCCGTTTCACGGTGATTTCTCTGCCGTTCATGGAGAACTCCGCTACGTAACTCACCTGGGGCAGCCCAAGCTTTTCGGCCAGTTGGGGCCCAACCTGGGCCGTATCCCCGTCGATGGCCTGCCTCCCGGTGAAGATGATATCATAATCCCCGAGCTTTCTGACGGCCGCCGCCAGCGCGTTGGAAGTCGCCCATGTGTCGGAGCCGCCCAGGATCCTGTCGGAAAGCAGGATGGCGTCGTCCGCTCCCATGGCGACGCATTCCTGGAGCGTTTCCCTCGCCTGGGGCGGGCCCATGGTGATCACAGTGATATGAGTGTCAGGATATTGGTCTTTGATCCTCAGAGCTTCCTCCAGGGCGTTGGCGTCGTCATGGTTTAAAATGCTCGGCACCCCTTCCCGGATCAAAGTCCCTTTTACCGGATCAATTTTTACTTCGTTTGTATCAGGCACCTGCTTTACGCATACGATAATCTTCATTGCTGCAATCCCTCCTACTTGAATATGTCGCCGGAAATGACCATCTTCATGACTTCCGAGGTGCCCTCGTAGATCTCTGTGATCTTGGCGTCCCTCATCATCCGCTCAACCGGATAGTCCTTGATGTATCCGTAACCGCCATGGAACTGCACGGCCTTCGTCGCCACATACATGGCGGTCTCGGAGCAGGAAAGCTTCGCCTCTGCCGCTTCCACCGTCATCGGAAGGCCCTTTTGCTTCCTGTCGCACGCGTAATATAAAAGGAATCTGGAACCGTCGATCCTCGTCTTCATTTCAGCCATTTCAAAGGCCAGGGCCTGGAACTTGTCAAGGGTTCTGCCGAACTGCTTCCGCTGTTTCATATAGGCTACCGTCTGATCGAAGGCGCCCTGGGCGATGCCAAGGGCCTGGGCCGCGATGCCGAGTCTGCCGATATCCAGGGAGGTCATGGCGACCTTGAAGCCTTTTCCCAGATCTCCCAGGAGGTTTTCCTTCGGTACGATGCAGTCCTCGAAGACCAGCTCCGCCGCAATAGATCCCCGGATACCCATCTTATTTTCCTTCTTGCCCCTTGAAAATCCCGGCATGCCCTTTTCCACGATAAACGCGCTGATGCCCTTTGTTCCCTTGGATTTGTCGGTCATTGCCATGACGACGTAGGTTTCCGCAATCCCGCCTCCGGATATGAAAACCTTCGATCCGTTCAGCAGCCAGTGGTCTCCCTTGTCCTCCGCCCTGGTCTGCTGCATGGCGGCGTCGGTCCCCGCATTGGGCTCGGTAAGCCCGAACGCTCCCAGCTTTTTACCGGACAACAGGTCCGGAAGGTATTTCCGCTTCTGTTCTTCGGTGCCG
Source organism: Anaerovoracaceae bacterium (assembly GCA_035561275.1). Classification (GTDB taxonomy): domain Bacteria; phylum Bacillota; class Clostridia; order Peptostreptococcales; family Anaerovoracaceae; genus Anoxybacterium. The sequence goes on from DATMXY010000455.1 coordinate 5,503, forward strand.
TAGGTAAAGATCGGCCAGCAGCACAGCGCATTGTGGGTCTGTACGATGACGCCGTGGGACGCGCATACTTTGGACATTTCCTCAATAGCGATGATATACGCGATATAATCGGCTCCCGCGCCGCCGTATTCGTGAGGAAACGGCATGCCCATAACGCCCAGTTCCCCGAGCTTTGCGACGGTCTCTTTCGGAAATTCCGCTTCCGCGTCAATATATTCCGCAATCGGCGCGATTTCTTTTTCAGCAAATTCCCTGACCATCTTCCTGATCATCTGCTGTTCTCTGGTCAAATCAAAATTCATTCTTTTCCTCCTGTTCGGCATGTAGTTAAGATAGGCATTTTATTCTGTGCCGTAGTTCAACACTTGAACCAGTAAGCTCACCGCCTCGGCGCGGGTAATGGCGCTGTCGTCGCCGAATGTAAAGCCCGATTCAGTCTCCGGCAGCTTTCTTTTGGTGTTTTCGGCGAAGACGCCTACTATCTCTGCCACATCCTGACGGCTAATTTTATCGCCCGGCAGGAATGCGCCGCCGGCGGCGTTGATCAGGCCCTTTTGCACCGCCCATGCAACGTGGGACGCATAATATTCAGTCGGGTCCACATCCGCAAAGACGGTTTTCACCGGGCTGGCCGCGGAAGAATCCTTGATACCTCCAGCACGCCCAAGGATCGTGATGAACTCGGCGCGGGTCATCGCCCGATCCGGATCAAAGGTATCCGCTTCGGTTCCATAAATCATACCTGTCATCAGGGCATAATTCACATAGGTGCTGTACCATTCCTTCGGTTCCGCATCCTTCATGGCGCCAATGCCGGTATGCTGCGTTGTCCGGGCGTTCACCAGCCGGCTCGTCACCTCCAGGGCTCTGCCGGAATCGATGGTGCTGTCCCCGAAGGTATAGACCGTGGAATAGGTTTTTTTCGCCATGGGCGACTCCGCGAAGGCGGACGGGGTTCCATCATATACTTTTTTGAAGACGCCGTTATCCGTGTCGATATCTTTGTTCAATATGTAGGTTGCCTTGTGTTTTTGGGTCTTGCTGGCCAGATGGTATTCGTCGTAATACAGGAATTCGTCGACGGCGTAATCCTTTACTTCCGGCGTGTAATACGCGCTGTCCGTCGAGTAATAGTAGCCATAGCCGTAAATGTCCTCCGCTGCGTTGGTGGGCAGGATCTTGCTGTTGTCGTCCGCAGCGTAGGCGTACCCGTAAGCGGGCACCCAGTCGGAAATCTGGTAAAAGCCCCAGGTTTTAAAGCCGTATGCTTCTTTTCCGTGTCCTTCCATATTCCGATACAGATAATCCGTGTCAACCATAACAATGTTGTAGTCTTTATGGCCTGCAATATAGTCGCTCACTGCCTTCTGCGCCGCCGCCCTGTGGGCCTTCGTAAAATCGCTCTCGGTCTTGCCGGGCGTCGTATCCTGGAGCATGACGATAAAGTCGGTGGCACCGGCTTTCGCCAGGTTGTCGATCATGGTAACGATATTGGAAGCGGACTTCTGCACGGAGCCTTCCAGTCCGAGGGTCCCCTCGGTATAGCTGTCATTAGCGCCGACGCTGATGACATACAGCGCGTCCGGATCAGCCAGCCCGTTTACATCCCCGAGAAACCGTTCCGTCTGATCGATGCCGCCCCAGCCCTTCAGCCAAGTGGACCAATTGGACCGGTCGGTACCGTCTTCCGCGCTTCCGGTCAACACACCGGAGAAAGCGCCGCCGACGGCATAATTGACAAGATTGTCAAAATCCCCCGTCAGCTCCTTTGCAAGATATTCGGAAAAGAGACGGCCGTCGGAATAACGGCCCTGCCAGTAATAGCCGGATTCCGCCTTGACATACTTGCCGTCGTACAGTTCATAACCCTCCGCAGGCGCTCCGGCATAACAGGCGGACGCTCCCAGCAGCACGATAATCATGACAAGTGATAAAATAGTCCTCACTTTTCTCATTTTAATACCCTCCTCTTATCGTTATCCTGATCAATACGGTGTGATCATGTCAAGTCCTGATGTCGTCCGGCAGGTCTTCCGGTCCGATCTGATTATTCTTCGCCATGATCACCAGCCGTTCCATAAGATTTTCGATCTGCCGGATATTCCCCGGCCAGCTTTGCTTTTCCAGAATATCAAATACCCCGGGAGCCAGCGAAACTTCCCTGTCGTATTTCCTGTTGAACTGCTCAAGAAAGGCTGAAGCCAGAGGCCCGATATCCTCCGGCCTTTCCCGCAGCGGCTGAATCTGGATCGGAATCACGTTGAGCCTGTAATACAGGTCTTCCCGGAAGCGCTTTTCCTTAATGCCCTTTTTCAGGTCGTGGTTGGACGCCGCGATGAGCCTAAAATCGACGTCGATCTTTTTGAGGCCGCCGACCCGTGTGACCGCCTTATCCTGGATCACCTCCAGCAGCTTGGTCTGCATGGATAGCGGCAGTTCCCCGATCTCGTCGAGAAACAGGGTGCCCCCTCCTGCCAGCTCGACCCTGCCGACCTTTCCTTTATTGCTCGCCCCTGTAAAGGAGCCCTTTTCATATCCGAACAGTTCGGACTCAATGAGGTTTTCGGGTATTGTCCCGCAGTTGATCGAGATAAACGGACCGTCGGCGCGTCCGCTCTTCCGGTGGATGATCTTTGCAGTCAGGCTTTTGCCTACGCCAGTTTCTCCGGTGATCAGCACGTTTGCGCTGGTATCCGCCACATGGGAAATCAATTCATAAATGCCTTCCATGTGCTTGCTGTTTGCCACCAGCACTTTTTCGCTCAGATCTCTCATCTGAAGCTGATTGATTTCCGCGTTGTATTCTTTCATCAACTCGGTCAGTTTTATGTACTTTTCGTGCAGGGTGGTCATGCCAGCGATATCGATGGAATTGAAGCTGATGACGTATTGGATCTCACCGGAGTCTCCGAAGATGGGCACTCCCGTCGTCAGGATACTTTCTCCCATCTTGTTCTTCTGCAAAATTGTCGCCTTGCGTTTTTTCTCCAACACCACCGCCGTCACGGAAGGCTTGAAAACCCCGTCTTCCTCCAACGAGAAAATGGATTTTCCTATGACTTCTTCCTTTGTAACGCCGTAATGCTTCTCATAGGAATCGCTGACACGAATAACGACTCCCTTGCCGTCGGTCAGGGTGACGTCGTTCTCGTTGTCCATTACCTGGAACAGGATATCCATTTTTTCCTGCTCATAATCCCCGCGGTTAGATTTCATCGTCGGTTCCGGCTTCCGCCGCTTCCACGATGCTTCTCAGCTTCGCGGCGATTTCGGGAGCCACCGGATCGGTCTTCTGATTTTCAAAGATGGAAAGCGCTTTTTCCCTGGCGCGCTTGTAAAGATCCTTCTCTCCGTCCCTTTGCCATACGTCGTACATTCTTCTGTCAAACAGGGATGAGGTTGAAAGTTCGCGCTTCATATGCGTTCTGGTGTGCTTCTGTCCAAGGAAGTTCCCGACGGGCCCTACCGCCTTGATAACTTCTTTGGCTAAAGTTTCCTCGTTTACAACCATACCCTGCAAAATCCTGCGAACCATGCGGATGATCTCATTGTCGAAGACCAGCTGTTCATAACACATGGCGATGCCGCTGTCGATCATGCCCGCTCCGTACAGGAAACTTGATCCCGCCAGCGCCGGAAGCATAGCCGTCAATGTCTTTTCATGACCGATCTGTCCGTCGCAGCATGTTTTACTGTCTCCCTACGTTCCGCCCACGTAAGCGGGAATTCCATAGAATTTTCCCATGGCTGCGACAAAGCATCCTGCCATCGCGATCTCCGGCGCGCCGACAGGGGTCGTGGCCCATTGCATATCCATAATGGTGGTGGAACTTCCGTAGATCAGCTTGTTGCCTCTGTTGATCAGCTGCGCCAGAACCATTCCCGCCAGGAATTCGGCATTTGTTACCACCAGCGTCCCCGCCATGGTTACCGGCGCGGTCGCTCCGCAAAGTCCCATGGAAAGGATATTCATGGGCAACCCCGCTTTCGCGCTTTCAATGATGATCTCTCCGATGTGCTCCGTTATCTCAAGAGGGCTGTTGGGGCACAGCACCATGGTGGTGATGGGCCTTTCCCGCAGATTTTCTTTTCCGCCCGCCACGGCCGCCGCCATTTCGATCCACCGTCTCGTATTCTTGCCGCAGTTGTTGTGATGGATGAAATGCTTCGTCGTGTTCAGCAGCGCTGCTTCTCCTTCATGGAGGTCTTTCAGGAACGGGGTCACGTCGCCGGCGGTGACCGGGACATGGAAGAGATCCAGTTCATCCAGACCGTTGGCAAAGCGGGCGATGTCCGCGATATCCTGCTTGGTGGAAGGCCTCCGCTCCCCTGTATGAATATCTTTCACCTCGACGCCCGTACCAAAATTCAGGTACTTCGGACGGCCGTCTCCCGCTGTGAAGTTGTGCTTCGGATCTCTCGCGTAAAGCTCAAACTGGGCGGGACATGCTTCAACGCAGTCGTTGATCAGATTCCTCGGGAACTTTACGATCCCGGTTTCAGGATCGCACTGACAGCCCGCGGAGCTGTAGATCTCATGGGCTTCTTTCCCGGGCACTTTGACGCCCACCGTTTCCATGACATCCAGCGAAGCCTCATGAATGAGCGCCGCATCCGCCTGCGTGATCAAGGTAAACCCAAGGACCTGATCCTGATAGGAATTTATCTTACTCATCTTTTCGCCTGTTCCTTTCATAAAAGTATATTTGTTACGTCCGTCGGACAAATAAGATT
>DATMXY010000456.1:0-2445 GCA_035561275.1 Anaerovoracaceae bacterium
TTGCTGTTCTGTGCGCTTTTCCTTATTTGCTGTTCTGTCCGTTTCTTGCAATAGCCCTGCAAATTTTATATAATGTTTCAAGAAGTTCTTATCATCCGCGTATCATGGGCAATGGGGATCGTATCCGGGCTTTCCGGTCAAGGAGTATAAAATGCTGGAAAAAACCATACATTTTAAAGACGGACTGCCGGTGGACGCTTTTATCTCCACCGTTGAGAACATACCGCTTCACATTCACCAGACCCTGGAATTCGTCATGGTACTGGAAGGCGCGCTCGAGCTCCGGGAGGCATACCAATCGTATATATTGAACGACGGCGATATTCATATTTTCAACCCGCCGGATCTGCATGGCCTCACCGGGCTCTCCCGGACCAACTGTGTCCTGACCCTTTACATCGACCTCGATTACCTGACGAAATTTTGTGCAGGCATCAACCATATGTCGTTTCTCTGCGACTGCGACAACCAGAAGGGCAGCAGCGTGGAACTGCTGCGGCATATGCTTGCGGATATTTATGTTCACTTCAGCCAGGGTACTTACGCAAATACGGACCGTCTTGACCACGATCTGGGCGGGCTTGTAACGCTGCTTCTGGACAGTTTCCTGTTGTTCCGGTGGCTCCCCGACGGAAGCGACCATTTTCTATACGGCTGTCCTCCTGAGTTTCACATCAACGCGGTCCAGGCGGAGCGGATCCACAGCGTCCAGGATTACATATACAACCATTTTACCGAAAACATCACCCTCGGCGACCTGGCGAAACACGAATACCTCAGTACCTATTACCTTTCCCGCTATATCAAACAGTCTACGGGCTTAAGCTTTCAGCAATGGCTGTCCTCCGTACGTTCCGAATTTGCGGAAAAGCTTCTGGTCAGCACAGACAAGACCATTTCCCAGATTGCCCTGGAGGCCGGTTTTGCCAGTACGAAATATCTGATCTCGAACTTTAAGAAATGGTATGGCTGTACCCCGTCCAAATATCGCGAGATAACGGCCTCCATGCACAGCCATCTGCCGCACAGATATTATTCCTGCGACAGGATAAAGGCGGAAAAGCTCTTGAACAGTTATCGCTATGAAAATTCCCATTCGGGGAAGGACGTACAGAAAGGCTTTTCCATTTCCAGTTCACTCGAAAAGGAAACGCTGCCGCAGAAGTCAGGTAACGCGAAAGTCCGGCACTATATAAACCTGCTGCTGCTGTCCGGCGAGATCTACTCCGTTCTGTCAGGGGCGGATGGAAACCACCCCGGTCATTCCATGACAACCGAAGCCCTCTTGAAAGAATTGAAGAAAATCCCCCCTGAGACGTTGGACAGCTATGAGGCTTTTCTTGCTGAAATCATGCGTTTCCTGAAAATTCTGCCTCAAAAGGAGGCATAATAACTTAATGATGTAAGGCTGACGGCCTTCCGAATTGTGTATCAAACCGTAACTTTAATGATGTCTAAGGAGTATGACTTGGTTAAACCGCTAAAAAACCCCAAAAAGTCCAATCCGAACAAGCTTATAAAAAATACCGTCCGTATTATATTCCTGATTCTGATCGCCTTCCTGGCCGTCATCGGCTATGCCAGATATATTGAACCGTTTACGCTTGAAGTAAACGATGTGACTGTGGAATCACCCCTGATTGCCGGCGATGCGGAAAATCTCAAAATCGCCGTGTTCGGCGATACCCATTTCGGCGATTATTACTCCACTGACGATTTTGATAAAGTGATCGCCGCCATCGGCAAAGCAGAGCCGGATATCGTGGTTTTTATCGGCGATCTCATCGACCATTACAACGACTATTATGAACCCGACAGCGACATATCCGGGAAGCTTTCAGAGATCGAAGCGCCCTTGGGAAAGTTTGCGGTCTTCGGCAACCACGATTACGGCGGCGGAGCTGAGTACAAATACCAGGCCATCATGGAGGCCGGCGGGTTTAAAGTTCTGAAAAATGAATATTTCGGTATGAACGAGTTTGGTATCGGCGTCATCGGTATCGACGACGTTATCATCGGTTACGGGGATCCGGCTATAGCAAGCTGGGGAAGGCCGGATTATTTCAATATCGTAATTGCTCACGAACCGGACCTGGCGGATGAAGTCCTGGATTACAATGTCGATCTGATGATCTCTGGGCATACCCACGGCAGACAGGTCAATCTGAACTTCTTCGACGACTATGTTCTGCCGCCGTACGGGAGGAATTATATCAGCGGATTATATGAATTCGAAAACGAAAGAGCTACACGTCTTTATGTCAATTCCGGCATCGGGATGACAAAGCTGCCCTTCCGCTTCCTTTCCCCTCCGGAGCTGACCTGTATCACGCTGGCCGGACAGCCGGATTAAGCCTTGACAATCCGGTTTAGTTAGTGATATGCTAACATATGGTAATTCGTCGTTTTTGGGGGAATAATGTACTGAAATGGATTTGTCAGCAC
>DATMXY010000457.1:0-2854 GCA_035561275.1 Anaerovoracaceae bacterium
CGGCTTTTTGCATTTGTTAAATGCAGAATGGTCCTCTATTGGCTTTGAAAAACAACAGGACGGTTATCATCCGTCCTGTTTTAGCCTTTAAATTAGGAATCTGTTTCATTTGCCCAATCGTTGAGCTTCTTCATGGTCTCGTCATAAGTCTGGCTGCAGATATCGGGAAGATAACCGCCCAGCGCCTTTTTTGCAGCGTCGAAGCCTTCATCGATGGCGGAAACCAGTTCCGACAGTTTAGATTTATCTCCGCCGGAAATTGAAATCGCAAAATCAACCAGCCTGTCGCTTACCGCTTTTACTCCAAACTCTCCGTCTTCGGAGATTGCCAGTTTGGCTGCTTCGATGTCTTCCGCAGTGAGCGCCGGTTCGGCTGCTGAATCCTCGGCAGAGTCGTTAATGGAAGCCTTATAATTCTTATTCTGCTTTAAAATCAGCTGTTCCACAAGCTTGCGCAGGTTTTCCGTGGTCTTTTCCGCCTCTGCCTGCAGCGCCTCGATTGTCGGCGCGTCCAGCTGTTTCTTAGGCGTCTTTGAATAGGTGACGGAAGCTTCCTTACGGCTTCCGATATCAACGGTATCGGCTTTTGCAGAAGGCTCGGTCCGGTTCGCCGTGCCCGTATTTTCAGAAGAGGTCCGGCTTCCGGACTTTGATACCCCGGTTCCGCCGTATCGTTGGCCACCGTTTATCTTTTCAAGCATTTTATCCCTCCTTTCCGTAAGCATTGTTTACACTGATCCGTACACATCTTATGTCTGCTTTATCGGCACGGGTTTGAAAAACTTAATACTTGTACACATAATCCGGCCTTCCGGCGAATAAATTGTACTGGCATTCAAGTAATGAAAATTTTGTTCGGGGAGGGATAAAGATTGATCAATAGAATGGTTACGGGGATTTCAACGGCAATTCTGGGCGCGCTGATCGCGTGCGTTCCCAACTTCATTTGGCCCATCGGTGAGCATTGCCGGGAGATGATGATGGGCTGTGTGTCGGCGGCAAAGACGGAGTACGGCATCGGCGTTTTGATCGTATTTCTGGCAATACTGCTGGGTTTTGCGGAATCAAGGGAGATCAGGACGGGGATCAGCATCGGTCTCGGTTTTATAGGCATCCTTGCGGCGCTGGTCGCGACGGTGCTGGTTGGCTTCTGTGACGGAAGCTGCGCCCAGTGTGCCTGCAATCCGATGGCCGCTCCGGTGATGGCGGCGCTGGGTATTGCGGTTGCGCTGATTTCTTTTATAAATGCAATTTATCTGAGCCGGATGAAACGCAAATAAACTGTGCGGCGGAATACATAGTCCTTTTTCTCCTGGTTATATTATGCTCAGGAGGCGATGTAATGGATGACAGACTGAAAAAGCTGAAAGAGATTCAGCAGAAAAAAGAAGAAATTGAAATCGCTAAAAGGGCAGATCGTTTAATGGCGGAAGGCGGAACAGATTCGGATTCTGCAATCGCCCAACTGGATAACGACGGTAACGCTGCCAGGCAGATATACGGCGCCGTTGGTCACGAGACACTTCAAGGAAGGAATGACGCACAGGCCCGCAGGATAATGGAGAACGCTAAACCGACGCTTCCATATCATGACAATCAGTCGCATAATTAAAGTCGCATAATTAAATACGGAGGAAAAGATATGTATGACGAATACGATTCCGATGAAGAGTCGGAAAAAGATTATGAAAAAGATGAAAATATGAAATCGGATCAGACAACTGCGATCTATAGACGAAAAGAAAAGACAAAAGAAAAAAAGTGAAGCAGAAATAAGCACATGAATGCGCCGCAACTGAGCTTGCGGCGCACTTTTTGTAAATCACACGGGTTCCGGAATTCCTATGGCTCAAGCCGGAGGCCGCCGCCGCTCATGCTCCGGGCGGCGATTTGATTGCAGGAGTCCAGTTCTGACCGACAGCCGCCGCGCCCTGGTTTTGACCGACAGCCGTATCCTGGTTCTGTCCGACAGCCGCCGCGCCCTGATTCTGCCCGGCCGCAGCCTTGCCTTGATTCTGCTCAATACTTCTACGCAGCGCATCCATTAAATCGATGACGTTGCTTGGCGCCTCTTCTTTCGTCGCAACGATCTCCTTGCCTGATATCTTCTTTTGTATCAGATCGCGGAGCCGCTCCTGGTATTCGTCTTTATACAGGGCCGGCTCGAAGGGCCTCGCCATGGACTGGATCAACATCTTCGCCATGTCCAGCTCTCCCTCGTTGAGCGCCGGCTTTGCAAAGGATTTGGGGAGCTCCCTGATGTCGTCCTCGAAAAACATCGTGCTGATCAGCAGATTTTCCTGGGCCGGAATGATGGCGAGGAGGGTTTCCTTGTTCCCCATGACGGTCTTGGCGATGGCGACCTTGCTCTCATCTTTCATTGCGGTGCGCAGGAGTTCAAAGACTTTTTCGCCGCCTGCCTCGGGCACCGTATGGTAGGACTTTTCGTAATAGATCGGGTTAATGGTATCCAGATCCGCAAAGTGGAGGATCTGGATGGTCTTGTCCTTCTCCGTTTTGATCTTTTCAAGGTCGTCGTCGGTGACGACGACATATTTATCCTTGTCGTATTCAAATCCTTTTATGATGTCTCCGGTGGTAACCTCTTTACCGCAGTGTGAACAGGTCTTTTTATACCGGATCCTGGAATTGTCTTCCTTATGCAGCTGGTTGAAGTGTATGTCGTTATCCTGAGTCGCCGTATACAGAGCGACAGGGATATAGACCAATCCGAAGGAAATTGCCCCTTTATGCGATACTGCCATTTTTATACCTCTTTCCGTATTAAGGACATTTTCGGCGCGGCGCCCCTAAAATCAACCGCGGCGCGTCTGTCACTTTTTAAATTTAGTAT
>DATMXY010000458.1:0-9443 GCA_035561275.1 Anaerovoracaceae bacterium
GAGGAAAACCATGCAGGAACTGTCAGTCATAAGAGATACGGTGATGAACGTTGCGGAAGCGATCACCGCGGCTCTGGAAATCGAAACGGAGATCGTCGACGCGCATCTTGAGATCATCGGCGGCACGGGCCGGTATAAACAGAAAATCGGCAGCTTTGAAGAGTACGGAGACGTTAACTCGGGCTTTATTTACGGGAAGCTGCTGAAAACAGGGGAGAATTATTTATGCAAGGACCCGGAAGCGGACCCCGAATACGGCCCAAGGGAAGGGGAACTGGCCGAGATCTGCTGCCCGATCAGGCTGGAGGACAGGATCGTCGGGCTTATCGGGCTGGTTGCCTTCAACGCGGGGCAGCGGGAAAAAATAATCAGCAACAGCGGCACGCTGACGCTGTTCCTGGAGAGAATGGCGGAACTCCTTGCAAGCAAGCTTGCCGAGGCGGAGCAGAGGAACCGGCTGAAAGGCATTGTGGAATCCATGCATGAAGGTCTGATCGCGATCGATAAGAACTGCGTCATAACCTCGTGCAATTTTGAGGCGGAAAAACTGCTGGACTTGAAACGGAGCCAGATGGAAGACCGGCCGCTCACGGATATCTGGGAGATCCCCGATGTGGAAAGAGTTTTGAAAAGCGGGATCCCCGTCAATGATAAAGAAATATTTTATAAAGAAAAGGGAGGCCGGGAGAAGCGGTTTCTGTGTACGGTCATTCCCATCAATCACCAGACGGAGGAATCCCGGGATGCGTCGGCCCTTGGCGCCATGATCCTGTTTCAGAGTATTTCCGAAGTCAGGGAAAGAATGTATAAGATGACTGTCATAGAGAAGGATACATCCTTTGCCGACATCATCGGCGAAAGTGAGACCCTGATCAGGGCAAAGCGAAGAACCCTTCAGGTTTCCTTCAGCGACTCTACCATCCTGATCACAGGGGAAAGCGGCACGGGAAAAGAGCTCTTTGCCCGGGCGATCCATTCGGAGAGCCCGCGCAAGGGGAACCCCTTTGTCGCCATCAACTGCGGCGCGATCCCGGAAATGCTGCTGGAAAGCGAGCTCTTCGGCTACGAAAAAGGCGCCTTTACCGGCGCGGATTCCAGAGGGAAGCCGGGAAAGTTTGAGATCGCTCATAAGGGCACGATCTTTCTTGATGAAATCGGGGACCTCCCGCTTCATCTGCAGGTAAAGCTTTTACATGCCATTCAGAATCGCAGGATCGACCGTGTGGGCGGAACGAGCCCCATCGATATCGACGTGCGCATTATCGCCGCGACAAACAAAAATCTGGAACAGATGATCGCTGCCCGGGAATTCCGGGAGGATCTGTATTTCCGACTCAACGTCATTCCCATCACGGTCCCTCCCCTTAGGGACCGGGAAGGGGATATCGAACTGCTGCTGCACTATGCCCTGCAGAAGTTCAACAGACTGCTGCATAAGGATATCCGGGATTTCCGGCCGGAGGCGCTGCAGGCGCTGATCAGCTACGGCTGGCCGGGCAACGTAAGAGAGCTTGAAAATGTGGTGGAGTATGCCGTCAATATGGTAACGGGAAAAGAAATTCTGCCGGAAAACCTTCCTGACAGAATCGCAAAGAGACAGCGGAAAACGAGCGGCAGGTCGACTTTAAAGGAAAAGACGGACGAATATCAGCGGAATCTCATCGAAGAGTGCCTCAATGAAACCGGGCGCTCCACGGAGGACAAAATCATCGCGGCTAAAAAGCTCGGCATCAGCGAATCTACGCTTTACCGCCGCATCCGGGAGCTGGGCATAAAAGGATAAAAAGATAAAAGGAATAGAGAGCGGCGCATTAAGTAAAACACTTTGGAGATCTCCAAAGCAAATGGTTTGCTTTGCTGCTATGTGATCTTTTGATATAATGTGGGTATCGTTGCAAAAGGGATAAGAGTATTAATAGAAGGGATAAAGGGGAAACAGAATGCTTCTGGTATTGTTAGCTTCTCTCAAAACAGAAGAGGAGCGTACAGCATTGACGGATATTTATAATGAACATAAGTACGCGCTGCTTGCTGCAGTGTATAAGATTTGCGGCAATCAGCAAATGGCTGAAGACGCAGTACATAATGCATTTGAGCAGCTTATCAAAAAAAACAAAGAAGATATGCGCTTATCTTGTATAGATTTTCGCCGCCGGTACGTTATTATTGTGAAGAACAAGGCAATTGATCTCATGAGAAGAGAAAAAATATATTCTGATGAAGTAATGAAAGATTTGGATTACGAATTTGAAGCAGACGAAACTCCTGTGGATGTTCAGGTCGTGAACGAAGAAGAATATGAGGATTTGAGGAAGCATCTAGAGAAGCTTGATGACATAAGCAGATTGGTGCTGGAAATGAAATATGTATTGAATATGTCTCATAAAGAAATTGGCGCTGAACTTGGAATGTCGCCGGAACATGTCAATACGAGGATTGCGAGAGCAAAGGCTAAAGTCCGCAATGCCATGGGAAGAGAGGTAAGTGAGCATGATTGACCGGAATGTAAGCGATCGCCTCTTTGACATGTTATTCCGTCAGGCGGTAATTGATAATTATGAACAGGAACTTTCCGCGATTCCTTCTGAGAAAGAGCTGTCAGCGGTGTACTCGTTTTCAGATGCGCACATCGCACGAATGAGGAGACTCTTCGCGCAGGCAGAAAGGCTCGAAATACTCCAGAGTGCAGCAAAATGGACGAGACGCTGCGCTGCTGTCATTATTGTGGGATCCGTAGTTCTGTTCGGCGCTTTAATGACGGTTCCAGAGGTACGTGCAGCTGTCAAGTCGGTAATCATTGAATGGTTCGACCAGTTTACGAAATTTACATCGGGACAGGATTCCACAAAGGAATCACATGAGTGGGAACCTTCCTATGTACCGAAAGGGTTTACCGAAGATGAGAGATATGGTGATTTTGGGCGGCTGACCATTTGGTATTTGGATTCTAAAGGCAACACAATCGTCTTTACCTATATTGATCAAAGCGACTCTGCTTCCGTTGATAATGAAAACCGTGATTTCTATGAAGTTGAGGCGGCTGGAACTATCTATTATGTATTTGAAGCTGAAACATCAGATAAGGGAAACTCGGTAATTTGGGATAAGGAGGGGTATCGGTTCACTGTCGGAGGACAATTACCTGTCAGTGAACTTTTAAACATTGCAGAATCTGCTGAAAAAAATCCCGGAAAATTTTAAAAGTGTTTGTATAGATTTCTTCTTCTCGTTCGTTAGTGTTATAGAAAGTAAAATAAGGCTTTCAGATTCTCCCATTGTTAAATCAGCTAACGGTGAGATAGTTTCAAATCGGTTGCCATATGTATATATTAGCGACAGCCAATCTAAGGTAAGTTGGAGTGGGCAATGGATTTACATCAATTATGCTTTTTCCGCCCCCCCATACAAACTCAGTGAAGCATATTGGAGTATGAATGTCAGAAAACCTGATGGTTCAATAATCGCAGATACTGATCACGATTTCTATTTCTCAGATTATAGCGGAGACTATGGATTTGACGGTGATTATGTGTTAAACTATACTCGATAGCTTTTTAGTGAGACTCTAAAGAAAGAGGTATAACAATTGAGCAAAAAAATAAGTAGAATTACATTATTCTGCATAATGACGCTATTGTTATCCAGCTTTGCGTATGCGGGGACAATCGATTCATCGGATTTAAATAAGGTTGTCAAGGTTTCCGAACTACCTAACCCTTGTGATAACCCTGAAGATGTTGGAGGGTATGTATTAGATGTCTCGGAAATTGATAAGGAATTAATTAAAGCATTACCTGATGAAACGAAAAGCCAAGCCAAATACCGTACTGGAAGTTTTGAAATACGCAGTGCAGCGCAATAGCCGATATAACTTAATGGGAAGGAACCGGCTCTCTGTCAAATGTTGTGGCAGAGCTCTCAAGTAAAATAAAAAATAAGCAAAACTACATTTCAATCCAGCGAAGGTAAATTCATCGCTGGATTGTTTTATGAATATTAACATTTTGATAGTGTACAATCTAAAGCAGACAATAGATTCGACAGATATACGTACCGTGGGAGTCCACAGGAAGCAAGGAGCTTGAATCGATTATGAAATGGATAAAATCCAGAAACAATCAAATATTGGCAATGGTCATGGTTATAATGGTGATCCTTGGAATCAGGCTCTTCGGCCTGACTGTTATAGAAGGAAGCCAGTGGGATGAAGAAGCCACCAATATCAGTGTGAGGAGCATCAATACATCCGCGCCGAGAGGCGAGATTCTGGACCGATACGGAAGAGTGCTGGCGGGAAACATGCCCAGCTTTACTGTTCAGCTCAGCGCGGGAGATCTTACAAATGAGGAATTAAACAGGGTTTCCAAAAGCCTGATCCAGATTCTTGAGGCCAACGGAGACGAGTACTATGACAATTTCCCGATTCTGATTGAAAACGGGACCTTTGAATATACCTACCAGAAGGACATCGAAGACTGGCTGGCAGCTCAGGCGATGCCTGTAAATTATTCGGCTGAGCAGGCTTTTGACGAAATGAGAAGGCGTCAGAATATCGACGAAGGTCTGGATCGGTATGGCGCCCAGGCGGAGCTTCAGGCCGTCAATAATATTTTTCCGCCGATTTCGGTTAAGAACATGAAGTTCCTCAAGGAACTGGATAAAGAGAGCTTTTTAGGCAGGTATTATCTGGATCTTGATCTGACTGCGGAACAGGCTTTCCGGGCTTTAAGGGAGCGATTTGAAGTATCGCCTTCCCTGACCGACGAGGAAGCCAGAAAAATCATGGTGGTAAGAAACGAGCTCTCTTCCCGGGGCTACCGAAAATATATGCCTGCAAAGATAGCAAGCGGCGTTTCAGACAATACGATCGTAATTGTCGAAGAGAAAAATTCGGACCTGCCGGGCGTGGAAGTGGTTGCGGAATCAAAGCGCTACTATCCGAACGGCAATACCGCTTCGCATGTTCTCGGATATCTTGGGCAGATTTCAGAAAGTGAAAAGGCCGATTACGTAGATCAAAAAGGTTACAATCCTACCGATATGGTTGGCAAGGAAGGAATCGAAAAGTCTTTTGAGTCCACGCTGAAAGGACAAGACGGAACGAAAAACGTCGAGGTCAACGCGTTCGGTGAGCTGGTTCGCGTGATCAACGAGACGGAACCGCTGAAGGGAAAAGACGTTTATCTGACCATCGATCTGGAACTTCAGAAGACTGCGGAGGCAGCACTGAAACAGGCACTCACCGAAATACAGAAGGCGGGCACGTTCAAGAGCCAATGGGGGGACTTCAAATATGGAACGGCTTATAAAAACGCCAATGTGGGAGCGGTCGTCGCGCTGGACGTAAAGACGGGCGACGTGCTTGCCATGGCAAGCTATCCAGATTTTGATCCGAACCTGTTCGCGACGGGGATCAGCAAGGAAAACTGGGATGCTCTCCAGGCGGCAAATCCGAGGGATCTTCTTTCACCGCTGCCACTGTTTAACGTTGCGGCCAGAACAGCCGTGCAGCCCGGCTCAACCTTTAAATTGGTTACAGCCACCGCCGCTTTGGAAAACGGTTTGGATCCCTATAAAAAGTTATACGACGGCGGCTATGTCAGAATAGGAACCAAAACTTACGCATGCCTGCTCTGGAACCAGCACAAAGGCTCTCACGGATATGTAAATCTGGCGGAGGCGCTGGAAGTGTCCTGCAACTATTATTTCTTTGACGTTGCGACGGGACGGGACTTTTATAAAAAGACTTCCCTGGGCTATAAAGAGCCGATAAGCATAGAAAAAATCATGTCTTTTGCACAGCAATACGGACTTGGGGAAAAGACGGGAATAGAAATTCCGGAAACCGTAGTTCCCGTACCGAGTCAGGAAAGAAAACTTGAATCGATCAAATCTATGCTGAGGAATGTCCTGATCGGCAGAGCGGAAATGTATTTCCAGCAGTCGGTCATCGACGATAAGGCAAAGCTGAATGAGAATATCAATACCATCGTAAGCTGGACGAAAGAAAATCCAAGCAGGAACGAACTGATCAAAAGACTAAGCAAACTGGGCATTAAAGAGAATCTGATCGAAACCGTTGCCGACCTCTGCAAATTTACGTATTTCAACCAAGCGCAATGGACGTTGGGTGACGAACTGAATATCTCCATAGGGCAGGGCGAAAATCAATATACTCCGCTGCAGATTGCCAATTATGTCGCAACGGTAGGCAACAAAGGAGTCTATAACCAGGTAAGCCTGATCAAGGCCATTGAAGGGGAAGGCCCCCATGTGAAAGAACCCGGCAAGAAGGTCAATCTGAAAAATGATGACGAATTGAAATATATTATTGACGGAATGAAGCTCGTGGCAACGGGGCCGAAAGGGAGCTTGAAAGGGACCTTCGGAAACTTCCCGGTGCAGGTTGCCGGAAAATCCGGAACTGCCCAAAGAGCGGGAAAGAAAAATCCTCCCGACGAAGTGGAATACATCAAGCAGTATCTTCCAAGAATCGACGGCAGCCTGAAATGGGCTGATGTTGAAACTGAGATGAACAGATTGATGAAGGATTATCCCGATATCTATACGACGAAGAATTACGCGGTAAGACAGGCCGTGATCAACCTGAGCAACGGCAAGGTCACCACGACAAGGCTGGATGCCTATAAGGCCGATTACGATCCTTTTGCCTGGGTTGTGACATTGGCGCCCGCAGACGATCCTAAAATCGCGGTGGCGGTGCTGCTTTTCCAGGGCGGTACGGCAGGTTATGCCGCGCCGGTGGCACGAGAAGTGATCGGCAAATACCTGCAGATGGACAAAGTATATCAGGATTATAGCTTGAACACGAAAATTACGCAATGAGGGGAGTAAAATGCAGAAAGCAATTTTGATCGCTATCGTTAATTCTCAAAACCATGTCGGCAGATAATTTAAGTAATTATACACAAACACATGTAAACAAAGAGGCAAGCCTTTAAATATAAGACTTGCCTTTTGTTAGTTTAGATCATGTTTGTAGGGACCCTTTCAAGTATATTGCAGAAATTCACTTGCTATTATGCGATCATTATTTATTGAGCGGCGGATATTTTTGGTCAAAGGTGATCTCATCCGCGCCGTACGTAATGCTCGTTCTGATTTTTCCACGCATCTTCTGAACCGCGTAGATGATGATTGGCAGGAAGATCGCGATAAGGGAAATCACGACAACCGGCATGCCTCCGTCTTCAAATACAAGAAGGACCATTGCGCCGATCTGGATGATGATGGTAAAGTAAGCGAGCCCTGGATACCATCTGGAT
Organism: Anaerovoracaceae bacterium; assembly: GCA_035561275.1. Classification (GTDB taxonomy): domain Bacteria; phylum Bacillota; class Clostridia; order Peptostreptococcales; family Anaerovoracaceae; genus Anoxybacterium. The sequence continues at coordinate 7,287 of DATMXY010000458.1, forward strand.
TTCACGGTCAGCACCTTATTCGGGTCATATCCCCTTTGCTTCAGCTTTCTGCGGAATGTGATCTGAGACCAGCAGATGGCCACCCAGCAGAGGGTCCCGGTGAATCCGGAGATACCGAGCAGATTTGCGTAAAGCGGCAGGCCTTCTTCTCCCCAAAGCCCCAGTTCATCGGATGCAAATCCAAGGAGGAATACGAGCCACATGGGAACGATGGTAAAGATGGTGGCGTTCTGTGGAGTATTGAACTTATTCAGATTGGAAAGGAATTTCGGCGCCATGCCTTCGACGGACAGACCGTACAGCGCGCGTACCGTTCCGTACAGTCCGGAGTTTGCACAGCTGAAGGCGGCGATCAGTGTTGTCATTGTAAACAGCCCGGCTGCCCACTTCAGTCCGTAGACGCTGAGGGTGTAGGCAAAGATGGATTCATCCAGGCTGGCTTCCATGTAAGGTACGATGAGCGTCAGCAGGAATACCGGGATAACGTAGATCAGGATGATACGGAATGCCACCCTTCTGCAGGCCAGCGGTACGTTAATTTCCGGATTCTTTGTTTCCGAAGCGGATAACCCGACGATTTCCGAACCCTGGAAATTGACCAGCGTCCAGATCATGTAAGTGATGATGATGAAGGTGCCGGCCGGGAAGAGCTTTTCAAAAACCGATCCTTCGCCTCCCAGGATAATCTGGCTGCCGACAAAGCCGCCGCTCTCCGTATAAGGATGCAGATTTCCGCCGATGACACCGAAGAAAATACCGATGGCACAAACGGTGAAAACGATGATGGCCAGTATCTTGATAATGGCCATGACGGACTCGATGTGGCCGAACCATTGTACATGGTAGACATTGACCAGGGTCAGCAGGAACAATGCCACAATGCCCCACACAAAGGTGCTCCATGCGGGATTATTAAAGGGCAGTTCGATGAAGTAATTCATGAAGACCGCGAAGGCCAGAGCTTCGGAAGGCACATAAGCGACCCAGTTGCTCCAGTAAGCCCAGGCGATGCCCGTTGCGGCGGTGTCGCCCATGAATTCCCTTGAATAGGATACAAAAGATCCTCTTCTTGGCATATTGACCAGCATTTCGGCAAAGGACTGCATTACGCCGTAAACAGTGATGCCGGCGACTATGTATGCGATCAGTACCGCACCGGGACCCATTTCGGAATAAGTCAAGCCGAGTCCCAGGAAATAGCAGGAACCGATGATTCCCCCAAGTGCGATCAGAGATACATGCCATGATTGAATGCCGCGCTGCAAGGTGCGTTCTTCAGGTGGGCAAATATTTATTTTTGGTTCTGTCATTAATTTTACCTCCAACTTTTTTCATTTTATAAGGATAATAAAGATAATCGCTGATATTTCATAGAAAAGCAAAAAATATGCCACTTTTACAGACTTTGAAAGAAGCCTGAAAAAGCAGTATTTTCTGAGAATTTGCAATTTTGACTCGATGTAATTGGTTGGATGGGATTATCATATATGATAATCCATTGTCAGATTTGAGAAATTTGAAAACCATCGCGGAGGGCAGGATGTTGTATGCCGACTGCTTCCTGTTACCTTAATCTTACTGCGGCCATGGCGCAGGCGCCTTCATGCACGGCCTTGAAGCCTTTTTTTTCCGCAAACTCCACGATCTCTTTATTGTATGTGCCGGGCTGCAGCCAGATATACGGGAACTCCGCCGGATCCATTTCTTCCAGGCTTTTCATCGTAACGGAAGGCGGGATGACGAAATCTACGCAGTCAGGCTTCTGAGGCAGATCGCCCAGGCAGGAATAACATTTGGTTCCGTCTTCCATTTCCGTATAGTTCGGGTTGACGGCATAGGTTTCATATCCGTGGGAGCGAAGGGTGTGGAAGATCCGGTTTGCGGTCTTATCCGTATTCGGGGTGGCGCCGACCACCGCCCAAACCTTCTTCTTCAGCATTTCATTTATCTTCTTCTCATTATCCATGGCAAAATCTCCTTTTTGCTCGCGCTCGTTTGAATTTGGCTTCCGTTTTAATTTATCATAGAACATTATTTCCCCATTTTCAAAGGTTGAAACAGGGATCGCGGCAGCCGTATCCATCGGGATTCAAGTCCGATATTTCTATTCTTTCGTCATTATACGCTTTTGGCGATAAATCCGCAATATTCAATATT
>DATMXY010000459.1:0-11127 GCA_035561275.1 Anaerovoracaceae bacterium
GATCAAAAGCTTTTTTATTTTCATGAGAGAAGACCATCCTGCCTTCCGCATAATAATCTTTCATAAGCTTCTTAAATTCCTTCGTCTCCGGGTTCCCGTTAAAGTAGAAAATCCAATCCCCTGTGTTATCCGCAGACAGATCGTCAAGAAAGAATCTTGCTTCATTCACTCTCCACGGCGCCGCGGAACATGTCATGATCGTGTTTGTGCAATATTTTCTTTCTACTCCGTATATCCTTTGGCTCTCCTGGATATCTTCCCGGGAGTCCGCGATTATGACCGGCTCCTCCCGCGTAAGACCGTATAAAACGCCAAAATCGAGCAGGATAAAGTCATAGCTGCCGATTTCCACTTCAATTAAGGCAGATTGGAAGATATCGACCCTCTTTTCATTGAGACCCTTGAGATGGGGATTCCTGTTTCTTTCAAGGACAGCGACCCGGTTTCCCTTATCCGCCAAATATTTCCCGAAATACACGCAAAGGCTTGTCGCTCCGGCTCCCGACGAAGAAGCATATACGCCGATTATCTTCGCCGCTCTTTTTACCGGCGTATTCCTGATTTTTCCGAATAGGGTTCTCCCGGAATTTTCCGCAGGTACCCGGACAATAACTTCCTTTTCGATCACCTTCTCGACAGGGATTTCTCTGATTATTTCGACGGGGACTTCCCTGACCACTTCTTTTTCCACTTCCACTTTTATGATCCTTGGCGGTTCCCCTTTTGCCGCCGGCCCGCTGTCACTATCCGCGTCCGGGACCGCTTCCTCGGAGAATATCCTTTTCTTTTCTTTTATTTCCTGCAGGATTTTATTAAAGTCAAAGTTTCCGGTTCCATCGGTATATACCGGATCGTCCGAATAATAAATATGATGTATTCCCAGTCCGGCCGCCCATTTCAGATACTTTACGCTCCGCTTTTCCACGCTGAAAAAGACTGCGATCAGCAGATCCTTTTTCATACCTGCTATTTGAACGGGAACCGAATACTTTCCATCCCGGATTCCCCGCATTCCACTGTCCGAAAGAAAAACATATTCGACATTCGGGCTGTTTTCAATAACAGAAGTCAGTTCTTCCAATGTGATATAATTTTTCCTGGAAACATCTATCCCTCTTCTCCGCATCGGCTCTGAGATTTTTCCGATATCTTCCGAACTGCCCAGCATGGCAAGAGCATATGAGCTTCGATTATTTTTTATCATACGCTTTACTCAACTGCTTTAGAAAATTCTGGCGTTCCTCATCTTCAAATCCCCGGAAAAAGACTTCAACAATATCCTCATGGTTAAATAAAAACTGGTACTCGCTTCCTATGTTGCCTTCCGGATACATGACCCCGATATAATCGTATTCTTCGCTGGTTCCCTGGGATTCATCAGACTGCTTGACACCAAAGATCATCAGGCGCTTTTCTCCGCCCAGCATTCGAACAACAGACCCTATGGGTAATAATTCATTGATTTTCATAAACTTGAACCTCCTTAATATCCAAAATTAAACTTCCACGTTGCAGTTATGGCTCCAACAGAATTATTAAAACAATTTACAGCATTATTGAATTTGTTTTTTATGATATCGCCTTCCGTTTCCAATGCATTTAAGTAGGTATCCGATGCGAACTCCGTAAAACCTACGGCTTTTCCTCCATTCAGGCCGGTAATCCGCTTTGTCGCCGAATCCAGTCCCATACTGATTGCAATTGTACCCGCAGCCACCGCCAATACCGGCGCAGACCCAACCGCGGCGGCTATACCGGCAGTTACCGCCGCCCCGATCAAAGCGTTTTTAGCAATATCAATACCTGTCTCGGCAACCGTTTCGGCGACTGCCCGGCCTGCGGAAATTTTGTCGTCTTTCATCTCATTATAATTATCAATACCGTTTAAAACGGTATTTAAGGCAACGCCCGCCCAGGCAAAGGCAGCTTTTCCGCCCTCTGCGGCATAGTCCTTAAAATCATCAAATTTGACTTTTTGAAAATTGTTATAAAATCGAGTCGACCAGCTTCCTGCTTCTGAGGCCGTACCTTTATAAACGTCAGTCCATCCAACCAGTCTTTTCATCCATGAAGCTTTGATCGTTTCAGGGTGAAGTATTCGTTTTACTTTTCCAAGATTTTTAATGTCCTCCTCCAGATTGTTAAGTGCTTTAAGCGCCGTCAAACCGGTTTTTATCGTGTTCACGAACGATTTACCGGTAAGCGGAGCCATAATGCCTGTAAAAATACCTTCAGAAAAAGACAAAACCGCCCCAAAGTAGCCGGCTTTTTTTGCTGAAGCCCATAGCCATGCAAGTATGCCGCCCGCAATATCTCCCGCTGTGCCGGCATTACCCGCTATGGCGGCCGCTTTCGTTTGCGTCAGTTTACTCATGGACATTACAGCTTCATCTAAATTCTGAAATATTTTTTTCTCGTTAAGCAAATACACTTTGGTTATTTCCTGCATAACAGCAGAAGCAGAATATGTTTTATTTGAAAACGCTAAAACCGCTTTCCCGCAAGTCTTCACCTGATTTCTCAGCGACGCCATGCCGCTGTCGCGTACGTCCATAGCATTCGCGACGGCATCGATCCTGTTTTCAAGGGAGCCGAGAGTCTTGCCTATCTTCTGTAAAGCGTCAGCCTGGTTATGCAGAGCATTGTATCTTATATAGTATTTTGCCATTACACTCACCCCATAGAGATCATTTATATAACAGTTCTGCCAGCCAATCTTCCAGGATCAGTTCCCCGCTGCTTATGGATGAAGTACGCAGTTCAGGCGCTCCCGCCGCGAATCTGCCGGTTTCCTTATAAGTCTCAACAGGCAGCTCCGCCATTGTGTCTTTGACCTTATTTTCCGCCGCGTAATAGACGTCAATAATTTGATCAAGGGCGTTATATGCGGTTAAAATACGCAGCACAACATCGGCGTTCTCGGCTGTCATTGCCGTAAATCTGCTTTGCAGGCCTTCGTAGCTTTTTATCTGCGGGTCAAGAGAATTGAAAATACCCGCAAGCTCATCCGCCAAAGCCTCTATTTTGCTGTATACGCCATGCAATTCGGCGTTTTGCTCCGCCAAATCGTAACAGTTAAACTTCAGATAATCCATAACACCTCCCGCTGTTCAGCCGCGCCCCGGCACACCCGAGGCTGTATTCTCGGGCGTACCGGGGCGCGTCATAATCCGTTATACTCTGAAGACTCCGTCTGTAGGTAAACCTTCCGCTGCATTTTTCGCCGCCCGTTCCGCGGTGGAATAGACGTTTGCCACTTCACTCAGATCGCTGATATATTCGGTAACAATGGCAAGCATATTTTCAATGTCGTCATAGACCATCCTGAATCTTCCCTGGTATTCGTCGGACGCTTCGCTTTTCCAGCTGCCGACAAGGGAGTTGACGTCGCTCTTGGCCTGTTCCATCAGGCCGCCGACTGTATTTTTTTCCGTTGATAACTCACCGGCTTTCGCAATCAGAACATCGGGCTGAACCTTTAAGGTAATATCCATATTTTTCTGCTCCTTTCTCTTTTACCGGACTTTGTTGGTGCTGAGGATATTCAGCGCGTCGCTTTCGGCTTTGGCATAAATTGCGGCGTCCTGCCTGAGTGTCTCGACGTACATCGTAAGCATCTTTGTCAGCGCGTTAAACCGCTCGCGATCGCTGCCCAGCGTCGCCATGAACTTATTCCCGGCTTCGCCGTCCCACATCGCGTCGATTTCACCGCCGATCTGATACATCTTGTCCACCGACGCGTTATACCTCCCCGCAATATCCTCCACACGTTTGGCGACCTCCAGCATACGCCCGGTCAATACTTCTGTTCCTGCCATTTAATGATTCCTCCTTTTCATTTTTCAAACTTTAAAATCTTCCGCCGCCTGAGCCTCCCCTAGTGTTTTACAGCGGCTTTCGCTTCTTTACGGCGTTGGCTCTCCTTAGCCCTTTGTTCCGCTTCTTCGATGATCCGGGCGACCTCCCGGATACGCCCGGCCAGATCCTGCAATTTCCTCGCTTGCTTTTTTATGTCCTCCTGTGTCGCAATGCAATAGCTTAAAAATTGTTGTGACGCCTTGCCTTCCCAGGAATCCTGAATCGAATCGACGGTCGTTTGAAACTGTTTGTTCGCGACATTCAGCATCTCATTGGCAACCCCTTCGAGCTGCTTTGCCTGATTGATTGCCTGATTGTAGTTGAAATTCATGATTGCCATATGCTCACCCCTTCGTTAAACGAGAAATACTCCATCAGTAGGCAGCGCCTCAGCCTTTTGTTTCGCTCCGGTTTCTCCGGCCTCATAAATACCGGAAGCTGATACCAAATCCTGACTGAATGCGGATAACACATTTGCCAGCTCCCGGCCGCTGACATGAAGCCCTCTCATTTTTTCCAGATACAGCGCCGCCGAGTCTCCCTGCCAGCTGCCTTCCAGCGCTTCCGCCCTTCCCTGTATCGAGTTGATCAGCTCTGTCATCCTTTTTTTCTGAAGGTCAAGATTGAATGCGATATTGCTGATTTTCTCGGGATCGAATTTAATAAATATACTTTGATCTGCCATATCGTTCACCTACCTCGGGAGACTATCAATACTTTGTCTGACCGACTCGTCCGCCTTTTCATACGTTTCTCCGGCCGCCTTGAGCTTCTCGTTCAGATCATCGTGAGCCTTTACAAAGCTCTCATAGGTATCTGCGTAAGCGATGAATTGTTTCTCAAATACCTCCTGCGCCGGTCCCTGCCAATAAGGTTTGATGTTTGGCAATATACTTCCTTTGAAAATATCACCTATAACCTTCAACTCGCGGATATCGTTTTCAATGCTTTTCGCAGTGCCCTCAAGCAATTTTCCGTCAGCCTCAGTCAGCTTAAAATCCGGCATCAGCCACCACCTCCGTTCTTACATGCCCAGTTTACGAATATGTATGCCCCTTGACAACAGATTCTGACAACCGGCAGGTTTTTGGGAATGAAATGCACGTTCAGAGCAAAATCAGCCTGTGTCCGCTCTTTACCCCGGTTGCTCTTAACGTTTCCGCATCGGATAGCTGCTTCCCGGCATTTATGTCGCACAGCTCGACCTTTTCCGGTTTCAGCGTGATATTGCCGTTTTCAATCTCTGTGATTTCATCAATCATCCGGGTTTTGGCCTGCCCGACCGTCATCATGCTGTCCAGTTGAAATTCGTAGGTTTTGCCGTTGCCCGGCGTATTCACATCCACATAAATTTTAGACATTCTGATCCTCCTTTAAATATTGGAAGTCTGCCAGTTCCTCCGCCAGCTTCTCTTCATTCTTATATGGAGATATCTTTAAAGTGTCTTTTATCAGCGGATATTTCCGTATCATCAAAAACATATCCTTACTTCGCAGGATAAGAACGGCATCCGTTTTATCAGCCGTGAGATTCCAAAGCTTATCCGCCGATAACATTGCCCGTATGATAAGCGCCATGACCGGCTCGGTTACAATACCGCCGGAAACCCTTTTTGCCAGTTTCTTGTATACGAGGCTTTCTGCTGCGTCCTGTGTTGAAGCGGTATCCAGATCCAATTCTTCCATAGCTTGTTTCAACAGAGGAGACATTTGAGAATCGGCCGCGCCGGCCAATAACAGCTTCATTTCCCCTTTTGTCAATATATATGACGACTGAAGTCCAACCATCGTTATGCTCCCTTCATGTCCAGATGGATTTTAGTATATCGCGGTATGTACGCGAAAAAGGGATTATCGATTTATCCGTCAGCGTTATTGCCATTTCTGTAAAATTAATATGGCCGATCTGTTTTGTATTGACGACAAACCCTTTGTGGCAGCGTATAAAATGACCCGGCAGCTGCTCTAAAACTGTGTCAAAGTTTGAATAAAAGAGAATTTCCTGTCCGCGCGTCTTAACGGCAATTTTTTTACCCTGGGCTTCAAAGAATGAAATATCGCCGGTATTCAACGAGTAATAGTCGCTGCCGCTTTTGATAACGAAAGCAGGTTGTTTATCCCTTTCGTCAATTCGCATATGCTCGAGATATATTTCCCTGACCGTCTGATAGACCAGCATCTTTTCGGGCGGGATGAACAGGATCCCCGAAGGGCGTATCGAAGGACGGACACAGGCGGAAACGTCGCTTTTTGAATTCAATAGGAAGACAATAAAAACGCTCTCCCTGCGCCGTCTTAAATGTTGAGCAAATTCTGTGTACTGCTTCGCGTTCTCATCGAACGAAGCCATAAACAGGTTGCAGTTGTCTAAAACAGACTCATCTGAAGCTTTCAGGAGAGAAGGCAATTCCCGCACGATCGACATCCGCTTAACCGGAAGCTCTCTGCGGACATATGCTTCTTTCATGATGGCGGAGATGCTTGGAGTCTCATCCCACAGCGTGTCAATGATAATTGCATTGAGCATATCTTATTTCCTCATTCATTCGGACGCTATCGGCGTCACAATTCTTTTCGTTACGCCGCCCGTTATGGTATGTCCATATCCTGCGGGCAGCTTTTTGCTTCTTTCCAATACCGGCACTTCGAAGTCGAACACTTTCTGCCCTTCAATGTTTCCGCCAAGATGTACGCCCTCTTTCCATCCTGTAAAGCCTCTGAGCAGGCGTTTTGTACCGTATTCTCCCGTCATGTCATTGGGTGAAACGCCGGCAAACAGATAAATCATATGGCTGTCGCCCCGGGTTACCATCTGCTCCATAAATCCCTTCATCTCCCGTTCGCTTCCATATACCGCTTCGCAAAACGCCGTCATGTCGTCGATGAAAAGAAAAAGCTTTTGGCTTGAAGCGATATACCGTTCCGTATCCTTTCTTCCATTTTTGATGAATTCCGCCTTGGCGCGGTTACGGGCTGTGAATTCCGGAACAAATACCTCCTGCATAAAATGAAACAGCTCATCCGCGGACGTCATATACCTGTCGGCATTTATTTCGCCCGAATATGCCTCCAATTCGCGGGAAGGGCTGTCGAATATATAAACCTGGCAGTCTTTGTCTTTGGCCGCTTTCATGAATACCTTCAGCAGATTTGTCTTGCCGCTGCGCGGGGCCCCGCTGACGGAACAGCAGAAGGTCGCCGCAAGGTCTATATTTACAAGCTGCGCTTCGGCGATATCATAGCCGAGGGGCATATAGCGCGGCGATTTCATAACTGCGCTGAATTCCGGAAGCTGCGTCAGATTGTCAAGGGACATATCGGCGGGAACCTGCGGGATGGCCGGGGCTGTTCCGCCCGGCCAGACAGCCGCCATTTGCTCAAACTTCTCCCTGAGTTTCACAGTCATTAGGCCTGTATCGTCCGGGAGGGATTGAGCGGTTTGAAATTCAAGCGGCTTGGGATAACAGGCAAGCCCCCGCCCCGGGGTGTGGTCCTCGGCGGTAATATCCGTTTTGGCGTTCAGCGCATCTTCATACTCGAACCGGTCGGCAAGCTGCAGGCCGATGCCAAAGCCGATATTCTGACGTATTTTGTTACGTACATCGTTGGTATTTGTACAGGTGATGGCAAGATATATCCCGTAGCTTGCCGCCTCGCGCGAAAGCAGGACAAGATTGTCCTCCTGCTTAGGGCAATTTTCATTGAAAGCCGCGAAGTTATCGATGGCGGCCACAATGAACGGCACGTCATGGTACTGACGGACATACTCCTTCATCGAGCCGATGCCCTTTTCGGAAAAGGCGGTTTTTCTGCGGTCAAGCTCTTTGAGAAGCATTGCGATCAGCTTACCCGCTTTATCCGTTTCACTGTCAAATACCACGCCGCCCACATGGGGAAGGATGCCAAATACGCCCATCGTTCTGCTGCCGAAATCCGCTATATAGACATTGAGCTGTCCGGGCGAATAAGTCGTCGCCAGCGAATACAGAAGCGTTTGCATGAGTGTGCTCTTGCCGCTTGAACCGGAGCCGGCAATCAGAATGTGTCCTTCCGTCAGTATATCTAAAGATAAGGGTATCTGACGCTGATTGACAGGATCGTCCACAATCCCGATCACCGCGGAAAGCTCGCCTGGGCGGCCCCGCCATGAATCGTTTTCAAAACACCTGTCTGTATATTCTTCAATGTCCTGCAAAGCCAGACGGGAAGGCAGGGGAGGCAGCCAGATGTTGTCGACGGGTGAAATATTCTGGTCTTTGGCGATTGCGGATAGATAGGCAACCGCCGTTTCAAGCTGTGTGCGTTTTTTCTCTTTACCGGCTTTTATATCTGCTTTTTTTATGCCGCCGATTACGCGGGGTTTTCCTAAAAGGTCAATCATTTTCGCGTCGCCCTGTCTGGCGTCGGAGTATTTGATTTCAGGCTCATATTTCGCGCCGCTCCAGCCTGACTGGAACGCCTCGAAGATCTCGTCATTGCCGACCTGGAAATAGCCTCGGCCGGCATTGGTGATATACGCGGCATCCGGGCGCTTGATCATCTCATTCGAATCCTGCTTGTCCTGAACACGAAGACAAAGCCTGAATTTGGAGTTTCCCCATATCTCGTCGTCCACAACGCCGGAAGGCTTCTGCGTCGCGAGGATCAGATGCACGCCCAGGCTTCGGCCGACGCGGGAAGCACTGACAAGCTCGCGTACAAATTCCGGCTGCTCCTTCTTGAGTTCGGCAAATTCATCGGCAATGATAATAAGATGCGGCAAAGGCATCGGAGTCTTTCCTGCACGGTAAAGCTCAATATATCCGTCGATATGTTTCAGCTTGTATTCGTTGAATATGGCCTGACGGCGCTTGATTTCACTGTTGATGGAAGAAAGCGCGCGGTTTGTCTGGTTGCCGCCAAGGTTTGTGATAATACCTGCCACATGCGGAAGCTTTTCAAAGCTTCCGGCCATGCCGCCGCCCTTATAGTCGATGAGTATAAATGAAACCTCATGGGGATGGTAATTGAGCGCCAGCGACAGGATATAGGTCTGCAGAGTTTCACTCTTGCCCGAACCGGTCGTGCCGGCCACCAATCCGTGGGGACCATGGTATTTTTCATGAATGTCCAGGTAAAGCGGCGCTTCTGCCCCCCGATAACCAATTATGGCTTTCATGCTTTCATATGTGCGGTTTTCAAGCCAGCGGCGCGCGACGTCAATATCGTTTACACGGGACGTCCGGTACATGTCCAGGAAGGTGAGAAGCTGAGGGATAGCGCCCGCCGACTGAGTTTCACGCACCCGTATATCCGATAGCCCGCGCGCGAAATCCTCAAGCTGATCTCTGCCTATATTGTCAAACCTTACTCTGTCGTAACCTTTAAAGGAGCTGTCCAGGCTGTAATACCCGTTGAAATCATCATCATTCTGAATAATGACCGTGCAGTTGTTCGGCAATTTTCCGATTTGATTGTAAAGCAAAACAGTCGAGATACCCATCTCCACCGACGGTTCGGTCAGGTATTTCATAACGGCTTCATTCTCCACCAGAGCAGAATCCGTGATGAATAAGACATAATGGGGCAATGGGTGCGGCTTGGCGGATGCGTTCTCTTTTTCCTCAAGGCGTGTCCGAAGCAGACCTGACAGATGGTAGAACAAATCGCCGACCCCGCTTGAATCGCAGGCAATCAGTCTCAAGCTCCTGTCTTCGGTCCAGGTATGCGGAAGCCATCTTGCGAACGCAAAGTCCTCTGCCTCTTTTTCATTGTAAACAAACGCCATCTTAACGTCCGTATAGGAATGATATGAGGCGATTTGCGCGGCCATGACCTGGGCAATTTTGTTGCATGCAGCCTGTCTCCCGCTGATTACCCCGACAAGGCTGTAATCTCTCAGAGATATGCAAATAGGCGCTTTCTTCAGCTTCTTAAACCCGTTCTTTATATTCTGCGGTTCTTCCGCCAGTGAATCGTCAATCAGCGAAAATCGCTCTTTGGGGATGGAAATATCATTCGGAGAATCCATTTCGCCTTCGCCGATCCGTACTGTAAGAAAATCGACATGGTTGACATTGCGTTCCCAAAGCCTGCGGTTTTTGGTTTTAACGAGATTGAGGCATTCCTGCGTTGCGGGGTATTTCTTATCAAGGATCTCTTTGTTGCCGGTATGCTTCTGAGCCAGAATACTCTTCATTTTATCAAGGTATTTCCGATAGAGCAGGCTTCTTCTTTCTTCCTCCTCATGTTCTTTCCGTTTGGTATAGCGGAAATTCGCCAGCGCCCAAAAAACGCCGATAAACGCTGCCGTAACAGACGTAATAATCCCCATGTACATAAATGGGCTGGCGATCCCGTTTTCCGACTGTTGTGTACTCCATACTACAAACAATACGCCGGCAGCCATCGGAAGAATCATGGTCATCGAAGGCCCAATCGTAAATATGAGCGGCTGCCGCTGGCTGCGGCTGGGATTGGGAGGAGCTTCAATCTCGATTGTCTCGTCGTCAAGGGGCTCTATCAGGCGGGGAGAACGCTGATAATAATCATCTCCTTCTTTTTTTTCAGCAGGCGAAGCGACGTCTGCCGGTTCCGGCTTGTATGGCACAAACCCTTTCAGCGTAACCGGCTCAGAGGGCCTGTTAACAGCGATGATCCCGCCCAGCATAACAAGCTTCAGCCCGAGTATGTAAATGATGTCCCCATAATTCAGCCTTTGTGCGCCATGTATCTTTATGCCATTCACAAAGGTACCGTTACTGCTTGTATCCGTGATGGTGCTGAGTCCGTCCGCGTCTGTTTCAATTACGGCATGTTTTCCGGATACAAGGTTCTGCGTATTATATTGGATCGAGTTCTCCCCGCCGCTTCCAATGCTGATACGGCCCTGCCTCAGTATGTATTTATCAAAATCCGAATACCCCTCATAATTGTCTTCAACGACGATGGAAAATTTCTCATGCGAGCTTTTTTGAACACAGGAAATTGTAAGCCCCTTTTCCAGGCGTAAAGAAGCCCCCCCTTCCTGTGATTTGGAAAAAGCCACGACGTCATTCTCGACAATCGACCAAACACCGTTCCATACCTCCAGAGAGAGGAACAGGTCTTTTGAATATCCTGAAACATTGGCCGGTATTTCAACGCGGAAGGCCCGATTGTTCAGCCCGGGCAAGAAATACTCATGAATACTGTTTTTGAAATGTACGGCAAAAACCAAACTCATCGATTTTCCTCCTCCAAATAAAAAGAGAAGAGGTTCCAAAACTCTTCTCCTGAATAACCAAATTT
>DATMXY010000460.1:0-6919 GCA_035561275.1 Anaerovoracaceae bacterium
TATTTATAGAGGTCTGTCTGAATCGGACTCCTTTTTGATCAAACGGATGACGATGATATACATCACCACAATAAAGGCCGTAAACAGCACGGTGGAAAAAACGTTCCCGAACATCAAACAGGAATCATAGAAGCCGTGCAGCAAAACCGCTGTCAGATATCCGGCCCACAAATTCGCGAATTTCCCCTTTTTGTTCCCTTTATCCGCACTTAACTTTGCCCGCCCATAGAACAGACCCATGAAGACGGCAAATCCCATGTGGGCCGGTATCGCAAGAATCGCGCGGGGAACCGCGACAGCCAGCCCGTAACCAAAGACGTAGTTTATATTCTCAAAGGCTGCAAAGCCCAAGGAAACGGAAACCGCGTAAACAATTCCGTCGAAACGATAGTTGAAGTTCGGATCACGCCATGTCCGGCGCTTTAAAAAGAGGAATTTCGTGCCCTCTTCCACAACCGCGACTACAAGAAAAGCCCAGATTATAATATATGCCGGATTGTTAATGTCGAGAAGCGACGTCAATATTCCCCTTCCTATGAGTTCCAGGACGCTCGAGACGAGAGCCGCCGCGACGCCCCAAAGAACCAGTGAACGCAGAAGCCTCGGAGGCTCTTTTTCAATCCTGTCCTCACGGTAGATGTAGCGCATAAGGAATACGGCCGGAAGCACAGCTGCTAAAAAATATATGCCTATGACAATAAATACGGGAAGTACAAAATACATTATGCGAATCTCCTTCTACCCGTCCGCAATACCGTTTTCAATTTTAAACAGAAAACAGAGGTATTATATCATATTTCTCAAGTTTCATACATAACTTCGTAACCAACCATACCTTTATTCTCATACTTTAAGGCAAAATCTCCAGTCCCTGCAGCGCAACCTCCGAATCCTTAATCCGGAACGCTTTCAGCACAGGCTCTTCCTCCGCCAGTGAGAGAATCAGATAACTGGCGTTGGGGTCAAAGGCCAGACGAATATCCTCCTGGGACGGTCTTGCCGGAGTTGACGGATGGGAATGGAAATTCCCCAGCGGAGAAAGTCCCAGTCCCCGCATATCTTTTATAGACGCAAGCTGTTCCTTCGGATCGATGGAAAAATGCTCCGGACTTTGGTCGGGATTTGAGAGCAGATAGACCTTTTCCACCGTTATGAGATCACCCTCTGCCGTTCCGGCAATCAGCCCGCAAGCTTCGTTTGGAAGGGCTGATTTCGCATGGGCTATAATGGCGTCATAATCCGCTTTCTTAATCCTGACTGTCATGGTTTCCAAGCTCACATGCCCCCTGTTCATAGTCAAAAGGCTGCAGGATAGAAGGATTCTTCCCGCAGACGGCGCAGGACTCCTGTCCGGGCAGCCTGATTTTTCTAAAGTCCATCTTAAGTGCGTCATAGGTCAGCAGGTATCCCGTAAGCAATTCACCCTTGCCGATGATGTACTTGACCGCCTCCATTGCCTGCAGCGATCCGATTACGCCGCCCATCGCCCCGATGACTCCGGCCTGCTTGCAGGTAGGCACTGCATCCGGTGGGGGCGGCTCCTTGAATACGCAGCGGTAGCATGGTCCCTGTCCCGGTACATAGGTCATGAGCTGACCCTTGAACCGGATGATTCCAGCGTGTGAAAAAGGCTTTCCCGCTAAAACGCAGGCGTCGTTGATAAGGAATTTAGCCGAAAAATTATCGGTACCGTCGAGTATAAAATCGTACGGCTCAATCAGCTCCATGATATTGGCGGCAGACACAAAGGTGCGGTAAGTATTGACCGTTATGTCGGGATTGATGGCTTCCATCGTTTCCTTGGCTGACAGCACCTTAGCTTTTCCCACATCAGGGGTCGTATGGATGACCTGCCGCTGAAGATTGGATAGATCCACCGCGTCCGCGTCGGTGATACCGATGGTCCCTACACCGGCGGCAGCCAGATAGAGAGCGGCAGGCGCGCCGAGTCCTCCGGCCCCGATGATCAGAACCTTGGCGTCCAGAAGCTTTTTCTGTCCCTTGACGCCGACCTCGGTAAGGAGGATGTGCCGGGAATACCGTTCCAGCTGCTCATTGGTAAAAGCCATCAGTTACCACCCCCCATGAAGTAAAAGAATTCGATATTGTCCCCTTCATACAATTCAGCGGTTTCAAAGGTGTCGCCGGGGATGAATTCATCGTTGACCGAAACGGTCACATACAGGGGCATCTCCACCTGCTCCAGCTCGATCAGCTTCGCGACCGTCAATCCCTCCGCGTATTCCTTTTGATTTCCCGTTACTGTAAGTATCATATTGATTCCTCCAAAATCTGAATGGTTATTTCGCTTGCTACCCCTGCCGTCATTCCCCAACCTTCTTCACAATCAGGCTGTAGGTTCCGTCCTTATTGTCAATGAGCTTGATGATCTGATGACCTTCCTCCTTGATGCTGCGGGGGACGTTCTGTACCGGCTCCCCGTCATTCATGCGAATGGACAGGATCTGCCCCTCATCCAGTTCCTCCAGCGCCACCTTTGCTTTCACAAAGGTAACGGGGCAAACCACATCGGTAATATCTACCGTTTCATTTATCATATAGTCAGCCATGATATGCCGCCTCCATCGCTTCTTTGAATTTGTCCCATCCCGTGCGGTCAATGGCCGCACGAAAACGCTCGCTGGGATTTGCGTGCCGGTCGAAAAAGTCCAGCGTCGTGTCCGCTATCCGCAGTAATGTTTCCTTGTCCCGGATGATCGGCAAAACCTGTTCTCCCCTGGCGATCATATTGCCGAAGGTGCCGCCAAAGGAAAGAATATAGCCCGGCGTTCCCTTCCAGGCGTCAAAGGGGCAGGACTTGACACAGCGGCCGCAATTGTTGCACTTGTCCTCATCCAGAATGATTTCGTCATCGGTCTGGGTCAGCGCGCCTTCCCTGCAGGCTTTGACACAGATACCGCATAAGGTGCAGGCGTCCCGGACCCATTCGACGGTATAGCCTCCCTTGACGCCGAGATCGTTTTCCTCGGCTTTCAGACAGTTGTTCATGCAGCCGGTCACGCCGAACTTGAACTTGTGAGGAAGCTGACAGCCGAAATAACGTTCTGAAATTTCCACTGCCAGCGGATAAGTGTCGATACAGCCGGAGGGACAAACCGCGCTGCCCTGACAGGCCGTGACGGTCCGTACCCGCGGGCCGCAAACCCCCGCATTCACACCGCCCGCCTCCAGCTCGGCCTTGACTTCATTGATATTCTCCAGTCTGATAAACGGAATCTCGACGCCCTGTCTGGAGGTCAGGTGAACATGTCCGTCGCCATATTTTTTGCTGATCTCGGCGATGACCGTCAGTTGTTCGGCCGTCAGATTGCCCCCTACCACTTTCAGCCGAAGCGAAAAGTTGTTTTTCTGTACCTGTCTCATGAATCCGCCGTGTTTAAGGGCCTTGAAATCTACTTCCATCTTATTTCCCTCCTCCTTTCATCGTTTCAATCGCCTGTGCAAAGTCCTCTTTCAAATCCGCAATATCTTCCAGTCCTGCGCTGATGCGGATCAAATCGTCGTAAACACCCGCGTTTTTCTTCTGTTCCTCCGTAGAATGCACGTATATCGTTGACGCCGGATGAATCACCAGCGTTCGGACGTCGCCGATGTTGGTGGCGATGCTGGCATATTTCAGGCTGTCGATCAGTCTGAATGCCTTTTCCTTGGAGCCGGTCCGGACGGTCAGGATCGCGCCGCCCATTCCCTTTTCCATCTGGCTGTCAATCAATGATTTGTAGGGATTTGCGTTCAATCCCGGATAATTTACGCTTTCAATGGCAGGCGATTTTGAAAGGAATTCCGCCAGAACCAGCGCATTCTGGCACAGCCGCTCCATGCGGATCCCCAGCGTCTCCAATCCGATACAGTTGAGATACGCATTCTGAGGGGCAAGGCAGGCTCCGAAATTCCGCCAGACGTCCTGTCGTAGCCGCACGGTGTAGGCAAATTTACCCATCGCTTTGTATTTCGCAAGTGCGGTGAACTTTTCAAAATCCCATTTGAATTTCCCGCCGTCCACAATGACGCCTGAAATCGCATCCCCGCTTCCGTTTATGTATTTCGACGAGGAATGGACGACAATATGCGCTCCATGGTCGAGGGGCCGGATCAGTGCCGGCGTAGCTGTGGTGCTGTCAATGATCAAGGGAATGCCGTGCCGTTCGGCAACATCTGCCAATGCCCGGATATTTACCACATCCAGACGGGGATTGCCGATCAGTTCGGTAAAGATTACCTTGGTTTTGGAGGTGATGTTTTTCTCCGCTTCCGCCGCCGTCATATCCTCCGCAAATCTCGTTATGATTCCGAAGGACTCCAGATCTTTCAGTAAATCCAGCGTGCCGCCGAAAAGTCCGCTTCCGGAGATGATTTCATCCCCGCTTTGCAGGATATTGAGCAGCGCCATGGATATCGCTGCCATGCCGGAAGCGCAGGACACCGCGTCCACTCCGCCCTCTATCTGCGCGATCCGCTTTTCAAAAGCAGAGGTTGTCGGATTGGAAATGCGCGTGTAGGCAAAGCCGGGCGCTTTTCCCGCAAACACCTTTTCCAGCTTTTCCGCGGATTCATGGGAAAAGGCCGACGCCTGATAAATGGGCGGCAAAGTGGAGCCCACAGGGTCAACCGGGTATGACGACCCGTGCAGCAGCAAGGTATTCAGCCCGATTCCCTGACGCTGTCCCTGTTCTTTTTCTTTTTCTTGTTCTTGTGCCTTGTCCCCATTGCTCTTCGCGTCTGCTTTTTTGCCGTTTACCTCCCGAATCACGCCGCAAGCCGCTGTAGCATGAGAAATCCTGTCGATCAGGATCAACTCGCCCAGTGACTTGTGCAGGGCAAATTCCGCATAAGTAATATCCAGAGGTATGGTGATATCACACAGCGCGATTTCGTTCTTGTTTAAGCTCTGCGCCGGAATATGAACCCCACTGTTGACATCCACCTTGTATTGCACGCCGCTCACTGTACAAGTCTGCATTTTTGTGCCGATTTTGACCCAGTATTCCCGTCCCACGGTCAGGGGGCTATCATCCATCCACAGCAGCAGCGACGAAAAACTGTTCCCCACCTTGAGTCCTGCGTCCTTTGCAAGAACACAGCCCCGGGAAACATCCACCTCCCGGTCCAGCTGTATGGTGGCAGGCTGGCCTGAAGCCGCCGAAGCTGTCGTCCTGTCCGCAATAAATACGCTTTTGACCACAGCGGTTTCACCGCTGGGCAAAGCGGTGATTTCATCGCCGATGTGTATACTTCCCGCTTCGATCTGGCCCTGAAAGCCCCGGAACGTGTGGTCGGGGCGGCATACGCGCTGAACAGGCATATAGAAGCCCGGCTCCGGCACGTTTCCGGCAATATCTACAGTTTCCAGATGCCGCAGCAAAGTCGGCCCCTGATACCAGGGCATATTTCCCGACGGTTTGGTTACATTATCGCCCTCGGTAGCGGATACCGGGATGATGATCACGTTTTCCAGGGACAGCTCCTCACGCAGCGCAGATATTTCAGTAGAAATAGCGTCAAATCGCTCTTTTTCATATCCAACCAGATCCATTTTATTTACGGCAAAGACAAAATACTTGATCCCCATCAGCGCACAGATCCTGGCATGGCGGCGGGTCTGCAGCAGCACCCCCTGGGAGGCGTTCAAAAGAATCACCGCCAAATCGGCAAAGGAGGCCCCTACCGCCATGTTACGCGTGTATTCCTCGTGCCCCGGCGTGTCGGCCACGATAAAGCTGCGGACGTCGGTGGTGAAATACCGGTAAGCCACATCGATGGTGATCCCCTGCTCCCGCTCAGCCATCAGCCCATCCAGCAGCAGGGAATAATCGATCTCTCCGCCGCGGCTGCCCACCTGACTGTCCAGAATGAGAGCCTGCTCCTGATCGGCGTACAGAAGCTTTGAATCATATAAAATATGTCCGATCAACGTGGATTTCCCGTCGTCCACACTGCCGCAGGTAATAAATTTCAAAAGCCCGTCTTCTGCTTTACTCATTAAAAGTACCCTTCTCTCTTTCGGCGCTCCATGCTTCCCGCAGCTTCGTTGTCAATTACACGGCTGGTACGCTCGCTTGTGGCGGCAGCCAGCGTTTCGGCAATCACCGCATCGAGCGAATCCGCGTCGGACTCCACTCCGCCGGTGAGCGGATAGCAGCCCAGCGTACGGAAGCGGACCTTTTTTACTTCTGGTGTTTCTCCCGGCAGAAGGCGCATCCTGTCGTCGTCCAGCATGATAATGTTGCCGTCCCGGTATACGACGGGACGTTCCTTTGCAAAGTAAAGCGGTACAATGTCTATACCTTCCCGCCGGATGTACTGCCAGATGTCCTTTTCCGTCCAGTTGGAAATCGGGAATACCCGGATGCTTTCGCCCTTGTGCAGCTTGGTGTTGTAAAGCTTCCACATCTCCGGCCGCTGGTTTTTTGGATCCCACGCGTGATGTTCGTTACGGAATGAGAAAATCCGCTCTTTGGCGCGGGATTTCTCCTCGTCCCTCCGGCCGCCGCCGAAGGCCGCCGTAAACTTATACTTTGTCAGCGCGTCCTTTAGCGCCTGGGTTTTCATAATATCGGTATAAGCCGCACCGTGGTCAAAGGGATTGATTCCCTGTGCGATGGCTTCCTCATTTCGATAGACCAGCATGTTGATCCCCAGCTCCTTCGCCCGCCTGTCGCGGAATTCTATCATCTCCCGAAACTTCCAGTTCGTGTCGATATGTAAAAACGGAAATGGCGGTTTTTCGGGATAAAATGCTTTCATAGCCAAATGGAGCATGACTGAAGAATCCTTGCCGATGGAATAGAGCATGACCGGGCGCTCACACTCCGCGGCCACCTCACGGAAGATATAAATCGCTTCTGCTTCCAGTTTATCTAAATGTGTCAACAATTCTCTCTTCTCCTAACTTTCTGTA
>DATMXY010000461.1:0-8041 GCA_035561275.1 Anaerovoracaceae bacterium
TAATTCCCTCTGACGCGTTAATTATCAGGGGATTCAGGGTTTCGGACCTTGTCAGGGAAAAAAATTTCACAAAATAAATTTCATTTTATAAAAAAATTTTTACAAATATCCGGCGTAAGATTGTTAAGACATGTTCAAACAGACTAAATATCGTGAACCAGATTTTTAAGCCATTTACCCGAACGGAAACGCTGCCGGCACAGGATGAGCTTGACGACCTCCTCCGTCTGAGCCATGAGGACCACAAAATAAATGGGGAGTTTCAAATAAAGCGCCCCAAAGAACACCAGCGGCACCCCGATGAGCCACACGCCGCCCACCTCCACACACATGGCAAATCTGGTGTCTCCGCCGCATCGCAGCGTTCCTACTATGTTTAGTCCGCTGTATACCTTGAGAGGCATGAAAAGGCCGTAAATGCAAAGGATCAGCAGCGCGTAGTGCTGGCCTGCAGGAGTAAAGTTGAACAAACGGATGATGAACTGGGAAGTCAGAATCAGCAGGCCGCCGGAAACGGCGCCGACAATTAATCCCATCCGCAGGAGGCGTTTAGCCAGGGCGAAGGCGTAATCCATCTGTCCCATCCCGATCCGCTGTCCCACAAGGATGAGCAGGGCGTCCCCCAGGCTGAATATGGTCAGGATAAAGAGCGTGTTCAGGGTACTGCTTGCCTGGATAGCGGCAAATTCCGTCACTCCCATCCTGCCGTAGGCCGCGTTGTAAGTTGCCATTCCCAGACTCCACATGGTTTCGTTGATGATGACCGGAACTGCCGTTACAAGGATCCTGGCTACCAGCGGCCTGCTCCATCCGAAAAATTCCCCCGGCCTTCCCGCCAGCAGGTTCTTTCTTATGAATATGATATAGAAATAGAGGGTCAGTTCAACAAGCCTGGCCGTGGCTGTCGCGATGGCGGCGCCTTTGACTCCCAATGCAGGAGCCCCGAAATTTCCGAAGATCAGGAAAAAGTTCAGGATCGTGTTTATGGAAAGGGCCACCGCGCTGATCTTCAGGGGAAGACTGGTCTGCTGTGTCGTGCGGAGGGCCGCCGACAGCGGATATGTAATGCTCAGGGTCAGGAAACTTATGGCGGCGATCCTGACGAAATCCTTTCCAAGGGCGATGACCTCCGGCATATCGGTAAACAGGCGCAGAACGCGTTCCGGCGCAAGAAAAGCAGGGAGAAAAAACAGCATGCTGATGCCGAAGCTGACCAGCACGGCGAAGCCGGTCACCTTCCGGATGCTTTGCACGTCTTTTTTTCCCCAGAATTGCGCCATAAAGGCGGCGGAACCGCTGGCAAATCCGAACATGACTCCGAAATGGACAAAGAATAACTGTGTGGAAAGACCGACCGCGGCCAATTCCACTTCGCCGAGGCTGCCAACCATCAGGTTGTCGATCAGGTTAAGAGAGGATGCGATAAGACTTTGTAAGGCAATGGGAAAAGCGACCCTTGCCAGGGTCTTGTACAGAGATTTGCTTTCAATTATGACCGGCGGCTTGTTTTCCGTCTTTGGACCGCGTTCCATTTTCTGTATGCCTTTCATCCGCCGGAAGATTTATGTCCAGCAGTTTACCTATGATTCTTTCGCAGGCATGACCGTCTCCGTATGGGTTGACAGCCCGCGCCATTTTACCGTAGGCCTCTTCATCGATAAGGAGCTCCTTAGCCATCTCATAAATGGTATCTCTGAAGACTCCCGCAAGTTTTACGGTACCGGCCTCCACGGCCTCGGGGCGTTCGGTTTCCTTTCTCACTACCAGCACCGGTTTCCCGAGGGCCGGGGCTTCTTCCTGTATTCCGCCGGAATCGGTAATGATAAGGTAAGATTTGGCCATGAGGTTCGAGAAGGGCTGGTACTGCAGCGGCTCGATCAGGTGTATCCTGCCCGCATTGCCCAGGACCTTGTTGGCGGTTTCTCTTACTTTCGGGTTCATATGAACGGGATATATGATTTCCGTATCTTCAAATTCAGCGGCAATGTCCCTGATAGCGCCGAATATCTGCTCCATGTTTTCACCCAGGTTCTCCCTGCGGTGGCAGGTCACCGTAATGACTCTTTTCCCTTCAAAATCGATGTCCCTTAATGTTTCGTCCTCAAAGTCATAGGGTTTGCCCGCCACTTCAAGCAGCGCGTCGATAACTGTATTTCCCGTAATAAAGACCGACTCTGCCGGGATCCCTTCCCGCAGCAGGTTCTGCCGGTTCCGTTCGGTCGGCGCGAAATGCAGGTCCGCGATATGACCGGTGAGGATCCTGTTCATTTCCTCGGGGTAAGGAGAATACTTGTCAAAGGTCCTCAGGCCGGCCTCAACATGACCGACTTTGATCTGCTGATAAAACGCCGCCAGCGACGCCGCAAAGGTCGTCGTCGTATCGCCGTGCACCAGGACGATGTCGGGCTTCTCCTTTTGAAAGACCTCTTCCAGCCCCATGAGCACGTTGGATGTGATCTGGCTGATGGTCTGATTTTGTTTCATAATGTTAAGGTCGTAATCGGGGACCAGCTCAAAAAGCTCCAGCACCTGATCCAGCATTTCTCTGTGTTGGGCCGTTACGCATAATATTGATTCGATCTCCGGCACTTCCTTTAATCTCTTTACGAGTGGCGCCATCTTGATCGCCTCGGGTCTCGTTCCAAATACGGTCATTACCTTCATAAATACTCCAATACTCCTATTTTTTTTCTTTCTTCAGTTTCTTTTCCAATGCCTCGGCGTTCACCGCCTTCAGGTTGAGGCCCGAACTGCTGGGATCGGTAAGGAAGACATAGATCAGGGTGCCCGCAATGAGGATAAGCAGGCCGGATTCAATGAACAGATCCCTGCTGAGAAGGATCGCGGCGACCCCCATGACGCTGCTGATGGCGTAAAGGGTGAGCACCGTTCTTCTCTGTCCCAGCCCCGCCGCCATGATGCGGTGATGCAGGTGGCCCTTGTCCGCTTCCATGATGGGCCGTTTATTGACCAGCCTTCTCAGGATCGCAAATGCCGTGTCGAAGATGGGAAGGCCCAGAACCAGGACCGGAACCACAGTGGCCAGCATGGTTGCGCTCTTCATCGGGCTGATCACGGAAAGGCCCGCAAGCATAAATCCCAGGAACAGCGCGCCGCCGTCCCCCATGAAGATCTTGGCGGGATTGAAGTTGAACTTCAGGAATCCCAGCGCTGCGCCGGCGATGGCAAGCATTGCCATGCAGGCCTCTGTCCTGCCGTGGATATAAGCGATGTACGCGATGGAAACGGACGCGATCAAGGCAACGCCTCCTGCAAGCCCGTCCAGTCCGTCGATAAGATTAATTGTATTCGTGATGCCTACGATCCAGACGACGGTCACCAGCAGGCTGACGATCCAGGGGAAGTAGTAGTATCCCTCTCCGAAAGGGTTGCCGATAAAGTTGATCCTGACGCTGAACTCAAACAGGATAAACGCGCAAAGGATCTGGCAGCCCAGCTTTACTTTTGCCGGCAGGGACCTCAGATCGTCTATGATGCCCACGAAGAAGATCAGCGTTCCGCCTGCGATCACTCCCATCAGTTGGGCGTTGAAAGGGAGGAAAATCAGCATGGAAGCAACCGTTCCGATATAGATCGCCATACCGCCGAACCTCGGCATCGTCTTTGTATGCATCCTCCGGTTATCCTTCGGTATATCCACTGCGCCGATCTTAGGCGCAATTTTGATGGCCACCGGCGTAAATATCAGCGCCAGCACAAATGCCGTTAAAAATATTAGTAGATACTGATTCATCATCTCGCCCTGTAATCCCTTTCCCTTATGTAACTTTACCGCTTCAGATCGTCGAACATTTCAATTTTAAGCCCGGCCTCCTCAAGGATCTCCAGAGAAAGCTCGTCGGGATAACCCTCTTTGACGACGATCCGGGTCAGCCCCGCGTTGATGATCATCTTGGCGCAGATCACACAGGGCTGGTGGGTGCAGTAAATGGTTCCGCCCGCGATGCTTTGCCCCAGATGCGCCGCCTGGATGATGGCGTTCTGTTCCGCGTGGAGCGCCATGCACAGCTCGTGTCTCTGCCCCGAGGGTACGTTCAGTTTCTGCCTCAGGCAGCCGCCGCGTTCCTCGCAATGCTTGATCCCGATGGGCGCGCCGTTATAGCCCGTCGCCATGATCCTTTTATCCTTGACGATCACGGCGCCCACCTGCCGTCTCATGCAGGTAGACCTCTTCATTGTTATCTCAGCCATTTCCATAAAATATTCATCCCATGTAGGCCTGTCCATACTTCCTCCTTCTTAATCCGTCCGGCCGCCGTAGATCCGGACATAATCTTCAGCGTTGATATCTTTAGAAGCCAGCACCTCAAAGGCATGGATGACATTCCTATATTCCGGCGCCAGCGGATCGGTGATGGGCGCGTCCAGTCCGGCTTCCAGCGCCATGGCAAGAAAAGTCCCGTTCAGAAGCTTCCGCTCCGGCAAGCCGTAGGAAACATTGTTCACTCCAAGCACGGTTTTCACTCCGTATTGCTTTTTTATCCGGCGAATTGCTTCCAGCGTATCCCGTCCTGCATTCTGCTGCGCGGATGCGGTCAGCGTCAGGCAGTCCACAAGGATCCGCTTTCTGCCGATACCGTAGGTTTCCGCTGTTTGAATGATCCGCTCCGCTATGGCAAGCCTTTCCTCCACGTTATGGGGCAGTCCCCTTTCATCCAGGGTCAGGGCTATGACGCAGGCTCCGTATTTCTTCACGATGGGGAATACCGCCTCCATGCTTTCCTTGCTGCCGTTTACGGAATTGATCAGGGGTTTTCCGTTATAGTATCTTGCGGCAGCCTCGATCACGCCGGGATCGGCGCTGTCGATGGACAGCGGAACATTTACAAGGGAAATCTTTTTGATCACTTCGATCATCATTTCAAGTTCATCGATATCCGGCAGCCATACGTTTACGTCCAGGATATCCGCGCCGGCTTTTGCCTGGCTGGCCGCTTCTTTTTTAATATAAGAAAAATTTTTTGTCTTCAATGCTTCTGTCAACAATATTTTGCCCGTCGGGTTGATGCGCTCCCCGATGATCCGGACCCTGCCGTTGAATACCACGGTTTTGGTCGAGCAGCTTACAGATGTAACGGCTTTTCTCTTTCTTGTCTTATCCGCATCCGGCTGCAAAGCGGGAAAATCCTCTGCTTGGGTCAGTTTCGACAGCGCGGCGATATAGTCGGGATTTGTTCCGCAGCAGCCTCCTGCGATCGCAACGCCTGCCCGGAGCATTTCCCGCATCGCCTCGACGTATTCCGAAACATCGACGCTATAGACCGCCTCTCCGTCGACAAGAGCAGGAAGTCCCGCATTCGGCTGAACCAATACGGGCAATTTTGAGCAGGCCAGAAATTCTTTCACAATGCCGATCATCTCTTTGGGCCCCAAAGAGCAGTTCACGCCGAGCGCGTCGATGCCCAGATCCTGAAGGATGCTGACCGCCGTCAGCGGATCGGATCCCATGAGCATTCTTCCGTTTTTCTGGAACGTAACGGAACAGAAGACCGGCAGTTCGCTGTTTTCTTTTGCGGCCAGCACGGCCGCTTTCATCTCATAGATATCAATAAAGGTTTCGAACAGTACAAAATCCGCGCCGGCTTTCTCGCCGGCAACGACGACCTCCTTAAAAATATCATACGCCTCGTCAAAAGTAAGATCGCCGGCAGGCGCCATCAGCTTTCCGATGGGCCCTACGTCCAGGGCCACAAACTTATCGCTGATTAGATTCCCCTGTAAAGCCGACGGTTCGATCGCTTCCTGCGCCGCTTCCTTCGCGAGCTTTACCGCCTCCGTAACGACCTGCAAAACCGTGTAGCCGGAATTTGCAAGCTTATACCGATTACAGCCGAAGGTGTTGGCGGACACAAAATCGCTGCCGGCCTGATAATAGTTCCGGTGGATCTCTTTGATGATCTCCGGATCGGTGAAGCTGAGAAGCTCCGGAAGTCCGCCGGGCTTTAACCCGTGTCGCTGCATCATTGTACCCATAGCACCGTCGCATACGACGATTTTCTTACCCAGTAATTCCGTTATTTTTTGAGACACTTCTCATTCACCTCGAATTTCTTTCTATTCAGCTTATATCGGTTCGGCTGGCCGGAATTGCTTCCTGCAATTTTTTCTGTTCAAAATAAACTTCGGCCAGATACAGTCCCTGGGGCGGCGCCGTATGTCCCGCTGCCTGCCTTTCCCTGCTCTCGATTATGTCCGCCATGTCGCTGGTTTTTTTTCGTCCCAGCCCTATATCCACAAGCGTACCCGCAATGATCCTGACCATATTATACAGAAATCCGTCTCCGATGATCTCAAACCCGATATTTCTTTCATCAAGGCGGACAAACCCGGCGCTGTAAATCGTCCGTACGGTGGTCTCCTGCTCTTTGCCGCCGGCCGCCTGAAAGCATTTGAAGTCTTTGGTTCCTGTCAGAGCTTTCGCCGCTTCCTTCATTGCGTCCAGGTCAAGCGCCCTGCCGGTTTGGTAGACGTAGTTTCGCTGAAAGAGGTCCGGATTCTGCAAGCAGTTAATTTTATACAGATATTTTTTCCCGACGGCGTCAAACCTGGCATGAAACCCGGGGGGAACTTCCTCCGCAGCCAGGATCGCGGCGTCTCCGGAGAATTTTCTGCTCTTTTCCGCCACGGCGCCGGCCAATATGCCGTTTACGGCCACAGGTATCTTCTCGACGGGAATGCCGAATTCCGCGCTGAAATTTGCCCGCTGGCCGTAGGCGTGAACGCCGGCGTCCGTCCTGCTTGTCCCGTTGATTCGGATCGGCTGGGCGCAGACGATACTCAGCGCCTTTTCCACCTCTTCCTGGACGCTTCTCTGATCCGGCTGCCTTTGCCATCCGCAGAAATCTGTGCCGTCATATGCAATTGTCAATAAGACATTTTTCATGGCCTTTTTCCTTATCAGTCATGGCTGGCAAGCCCGCTTCCGCTGATAGGAATGGCTTCACCCAGATATGTGGGTTCCGGCTTGACGAGCATTTTCAGAAAGTCCTTGTTTCTCGCCAGGATTTCACGGAGATCCCGGTATTTCTGCCCCGCGTAGACCCGCGGCTCCGCAATCACACCGTAACCGTCTATTCCGAGACCCCGCGCCGTATACAACGCCCGGTACTGGTGGTATTTCTGAGTTATGATGATCGCCTTTTTCACCTGAAAAATATCCCGGGCACGGTACATGGATTCATAGGTCGAAAAACCCGCATGATCCATGAAGATGTCTTCCGGAGGGATTCCGGCATCCAGGGCATACTCCTTCATGGCATTGACTTCATCATATCTTTCCTGTCCGTTGTCTCCGCTCAGCAGCAGCTTCGACGCGGCGCCCGCCTTGTATAATTCGATCCCCTTGTCCAGCCTGTCCCGAAGCATAAGATTCGGCGTGCCGTCCGGTTTCAGCCCCGCTCCCAGAACGAGAATGCAATCTGCGCCGAGCCCCGGGGCATCATCATCGGATATCAGGTATTTCTCCGTTGACGCCTTCATATAGGCATTGACAGTCAGCGTTACCGCCGGAACGAGAATCAGCAGGATCAATATGGCGACCCATATGGTTTTCTTTTTCTTTTTCCTGGCCATCTCTGTCCTTTTGCCCTGATATAAAACAGCTCGTCCGATTTGAATTAACATCCGCATTCGCCAAAAATTGAACCGCCGCATTGCACTCCCTATCTGGGAAGTTCGATCTGCTTATGGTCCTTTGATTCCCTTGATTCCCTGTATAAAGTGAATTTTCTCCCGATCGCCTGGACATATTCGGCCTTTAAAAGACCCGCCAATTCATTTGCGGCGTCCTTTGGAGCCAATTCACAGCTTTCCTGCAGCTTCACCTTGACTAATTCCCTTGTTTCAAGGCCTGTCTCCATCTCTTTCACGATATTTTCCGTGATTCCCGACTTTCCTATATATACCGTGGGTTCCAACTCATGAGCCAGACCCTTTAAAAAGCTTCTTTGCCTGCTTGTGATCATTTTCTTTCCTGTTCCAGCTCATCCGCGGGTCGGATGAGCTTCCTGTTTTATTATTT
>DATMXY010000462.1:0-6042 GCA_035561275.1 Anaerovoracaceae bacterium
GATGCCGACTCTTCCCATAGCGAAAGCCCATATCGTTATTGATATGGGCTTGATTCGGCTATATGCAGTTAAAAAACTTCTCCTGCGAACAAAAATCAAACAAAAAGAACGTCCCTTTATTGGGTTATTCTCTTGCGCGGAGGGTGGGGAAGAGGATTACGTCGCGGATGGAGGATGAATCAGTCATCAGCATCACCAGACGGTCGATACCGATTCCCAGGCCTCCTGCGGGCGGCATTCCGTATTCCAGGGCGTTGATATAATCCTCGTCCATCATGTGGGCTTCGGCGTCTCCGCCGGCTCTCTTCTCCACCTGTTTCAAGAAGCGATTTTTTTGGTCAATAGGATCGTTGAGCTCGGAAAAAGCATTGGCGATCTCCCGCTGCATTATAAACACTTCGAACCGGTCGGTAAACTCCGGATACTGGGCGTTTCTCTTCGCCAGCGGCGATATGTCCACCGGGTGCCCGTAGACAAAGGTGGGCTGGATCAGTTTTTCCTCTACAAAGGCTTCGAACACTTCGT
Source organism: Anaerovoracaceae bacterium (assembly GCA_035561275.1). Taxonomy (GTDB): domain Bacteria; phylum Bacillota; class Clostridia; order Peptostreptococcales; family Anaerovoracaceae; genus Anoxybacterium. The sequence continues at coordinate 526 of DATMXY010000462.1, forward strand.
TGATGATCTCGCCGCGGGTGCTGTTGGCTTCCACCTTCAGTCCCAACTTTTCCGCCGCGGCCCGGGCTTCGGCGTCGTCAGCAATAGCTGCAAAATCCACACCGGCGTACTTCTTTATAGCGTCCAGCATGGTGATGCGATGCCAGGGCGGGGTAAAGTCCAGGGTCACTCCTTCAAACTCCACCTGCATACTGCCGCCGTTTACTTTTTGCAGCACTTCGGCAATCATATTCTCGGTCAGTTCCATCATGACCTGATAGTCGCCGTAGGCCTGGTAGACTTCCAGCATGGTGAATTCCGGATTATGGCGGGTATCGATGCCTTCGTTTCTGAAACTGCGGTTGATTTCATAGACTTTTTCCAATCCCCCTACAATCAGGCGCTTAAGATAAAGTTCCGGGGCGATCCGCAAATACAGATTCATATCCAGGGTATTATGATGAGTGATAAAGGGGCGAGCCGCCGCTCCTCCGGCAATGGGCTGCATCATAGGCGTTTCCACTTCCAGGAAGCCCTTGGCATCAAGATAATTGCGGAGCTCTTTCACGATCCGGCTGCGCTTGATAAATACCTCCCGGGCCTCCTCGTTTACGATCAAATCCACATAGCGCTGGCGATAGCGCATCTCCACATCCTTCAGCCCATGCCATTTTTCCGGCAAGGGATTGAGGGATTTGGAGAGGTATTCCATATACTCGACATGGATGCTGATCTCCCCCTTCTGGGTGCGGAACACGTAGCCCTTGATTCCAAGAATGTCGCCGATGTCAAGCTTCTTAAACAATTCGTAATTTTCTGCGCCCAGATCGTCCTGCTTGAAATAAAGCTGAATACTGCCTGACAGGTCCTGCAAATTGGCGAAACCTGCCTTGCCGTGGCGGCGTTTGGACATGATGCGTCCTGCTACGGTAACGCCTTGCCCTTCCAGGGAGGCAAAATTGTCCACGATGGTCTTGCAGTCCGTATCGCGTTCAAACCGGCTGCCGAAGGGGTCGATACCCATAGCGCGCAACTCCTGCAGCTTTTCCAAACGAACCTTCTTTAATTCGTTCAGGTCCATTTCCTGATGGTTTTGCTCCGACATTTGTCCACCTCATCTAAGGCGCAAGGCACCCAACCCGTCAGCTACGTTTACATAAGCGCTGCCACAAATTGAGTGCCCGACCCGTTTATTATTATCTCTCGACTTTCATGATCTTGTATTTAATAATTCCCGCCGGCGCTTCCACTTCCACCTTGGCTCCTACCGCCTTGCCCATAATAGCCTTGCCTACCGGGGATTCGTTGGATATCTTTCCGTCTTTCAGTTTGGATTCCACTGACGCTACCAGGGTAACGTTAACCTCGCGGCCCGACTTCAATTCTTTCAGGGTTACCTTGGTTCCTAAAGAAACAACATCGTCGCGTATTTCGTCGTCCGTCATTAAGCGCGCGTTTTTTAAGGTTTTTTCCAGAGTAAGGATGCGGCCTTCGATAAACGCCTGTTCGTTTTTTGCGTCTTCATATTCGGAATTCTCCGATATGTCGCCGAAGGCAATGGCTTGCTTGATTCGTTCCGCCACTTCTTCACGTCGGACTGATTTAAGCTGCTCTAATTCTGTTTCCAGTTTTTCTAATCCTTCTTTGGTCAGAATTATTTCTCTGTCTTCTTTTTCGCCCATTTAATCGCTCCCTAACAATAAAAATTGTGCCAAAACCTGTCGCCAGACTCTCGCACTCCCAAAAGACTTAAGCGAGCCTTAGTACTCTGTCAACCTTAATCCCACATTTCCTTGTCGGTTAAATTTCTGCATGGCTACGTTGTCGTCAATCGCAATACTGGCCGTATTGATTGATGACAACGAATGCTCACCCTGCATGGCAGGGATTTAGCCGGTGGTAAACAAAGGTTTAGGTTACACAGACTACTTGTCTGCACGCCTTTATATCATCTCTAGTGTACTGTATCATTCACTTTTGGATAAAGGACGCAGGATGAATTTTCAGTCTGCAAGGCGGATGAACGAAGCATAGCCGTAGGCTATGGTGAGCGACGACAACACAGCAGATGGAAATTCAGACCAGTCATTTGCCGAAATATGAGTGATACAGTACACTAAGGGTTTAGGTGGTGTTCCGCAGGAATGAGTAATATATTGACTGGGTTAAACGAACAGCAACGCCAGGCGGTAACTGCTACCGAAGGCTTTATCCGCGTGATCGCAGGGGCCGGTTCGGGCAAAACGAGAGCATTGTCCCGCCGTTTTGCCTATCTGGTCAATGAGATCGGCATCTTGCCTGCCAACATCCTGTGTGTCACCTTTACCAACAAATCCGCCAATGAAATGAAACAACGCATCCGCAGTCTGACCGGCGACAACGATACCGGTTACATCAGCACTTTCCACAGTTTTTGCGTGTCGGTTTTACAGGAAGACATCAATGCCGTCCAGTATCCGAAGAGTTTTCTGGTACTGGATAACGCCGATATCGATGCGATGCTTAAAATCATTTATGAGGAGCGCGGTCTCACCCTGCGCCATATGACCTTTTCCCGAGCACGGGATATGATCGAGATTCGTAAAACCTTGAAAGACCCGGAATATTACGAGTATATGATCGCGCTGCCGCTGGAGGAACTGCAGCAAAAGTATTTGAATGCGGCAGAACCGGACGACATTATTTTCTGGGGCTATCTCTATCAAGAAAAGAAATGCTTCGGTCTGGACTACAACGATCTGATCAAGTATGTCCTCCATATCTTCAGCACTAGCGAGGAAATCAAATTAAAATGGCAGCGGCGTCTGGAATATATAATGATCGACGAATATCAGGACATCGACGAACTGCAGTATCGCCTGATGAAAGTACTGTGCGCCTACCATAAAAACCTGTTTATCGTCGGCGATCCGGACCAGACCATCTACACCTGGCGGGGAGCCAGCGTGCGTTATCTGCTGGATTTTGACCAGGAGTTCCCTGATGTGCGCACCATCATGATGATGCAAAACTACCGGTCGACCCCGCAGATCATCAATGTGGCCAACTCCCTCATCGCCAATAACAAACACCGTATCAAAAAGGATTTAGTCCCCATGCTGCCGGAGGGTATGCCGGTGGTCTACCATCATGCCCCCACCTCGGAAGCGGAAGCCCGATGGATCGTCTCGCAAATCAAAGATCTGTCTGAAAAAGGAACGAAACTCAGCGACATCGCCGTATTGTACCGGGCTCACTTCATCACCCGGAAACTGGAAGAAATTTTCCTGAGGGAAGAATTGCCTTACAGAATCTACAGCGGGGTGCAATTTTTCGGGAGGATGGAGATCAAGGACACCCTGTCCTATCTGCGGATGATCGTTTACAAAGATGATCTGTCCTTTCAGCGGGTGGTCAACGTGCCTAAACGCAACATCGGCCAGCGGCGCATGAAATTTCTCCAGGACTACGCGGCCCAGCATCAGGTATCCCTTTACCGCGCTCTGGCTGAAACCATAGACGGAGAGATTCTTAAAAATACCAGAGCCAAGCAGTTCCTGGCGCTGATCGATCGTTTCTCCGCCGGCTATCAGGATATGCCTATTTCAGAAGTATTAAGCGCGCTCCTGGATCAAAGCGGCTATGAAGCCATGCTGCGCACCGAAGGCAGCCAGGAACGGCTGGATAATCTGGCGGAGCTGAAACAATCGGTCTATGAATATGAAACCTCCAGTGGAGAGGAATGCACCCTGGATAACTATCTGGCCCACGTAGCGCTGCTGACCAACGTCGACGCGGCCACCGACAAAAACGCGGTCAAAATGATGACCGTACACGGGGCCAAAGGGCTGGAATTCCCTTACGTTTTCCTTTGCAGCCTGGAGGAAGGGGTCTTTCCCTCCAAAAAAACCGCCACCCTGGAAGGCATGGAAGAAGAACGGCGGCTGGCCTTCGTCGCCGTCACCCGGGCTGAAAAAGCCTTGTTCCTCACCGATGCGGAGGGACGGAATCTGGACGGCTCGTACCGCTATCCCTCGCGATTTATCTTCAACATCGACAAAGACTTACTGCACTACACCTGCGATCTGCCGGACAGCCTGGTCTATGAAGCCCAGTTGGAGATCGGCAGCAGCGAAGCCCTGCTGGCAGCATCGGCCTCCTTCAAGCCGGGGGACCGTATCTTTCACAATATCATGGGGACCGGAACAATAATCGAGGTGGATCGCAATCAGGCCGCCTATTTGATCAAGTTCGACGACCTGAAAACGCCCCGGAAGATCAGTTTCAAAGTGAAACTGCAAAATCAATGATGGAATAAACGGATTCCGGTAAAACACATGGCCATGCCGTATTTGTTGCAGGTTTCAATGACATTATCGTCGCGGATCGAGCCGCCGGGCTCGGCAATATATTTAACTCCGCTTTTATGGGCCCGCTCGATGTTGTCGCCAAAGGGGAAGAAGGCATCGGAGCCCAGCGACACATCTGTCATCCGCTCCAGCCAGGCCCGTTTTTCTTCCCGGGTGAACACTTCCGGTTTGGTTTTAAAAGTCTTCTGCCAGCTTTCCTCCGCCAGCACATCCATGTACTCGTCGCCGATATAAAGATCAATGGCATTGTCCCGGTCGGCTCTGCCGATGCTGTCCAGGAACTGCAGACCCAATACCTGGGGCGACTGGCGCAGGAACCAGTTATCGGCTTTGTTGCCGGCCAGTCTGGTACAATGAATTCTCGACTGCTGTCCGGCGCCGATGCCGATGGCCTGTCCGCCTTTGGCATAGCATACTGAATTGGACTGCGTATATTTTAAGGTGATTAAGGCCACCAGCAGGTCAAGCTTGGCGAAATCAGGAATCTCTTTGTTGTCGGTCACAATATTGCCCAGGGAGTCCTTATCGATCTTTAATTCATTTCTCCCCTGCTCGAAGGAAATGCCGAATACCTGTTTACGCTCTATGGGCTGAGGTTTATAGGAAGCGTCGATCTGGATTACATTGTAATTGCCTTTTTTCTTGCTCTTAAGAATTTCCAAAGCGGCGGGCTCAAAACCCGGAGCAATAACGCCGTCGGAAACCTCCACTTTGATCAGTTTGGCGGTGGGAACATCGCATACGTCGGAAAGACAAATAAAATCTCCGTATGAACTCATTCTGTCGGCGCCTCTGGCTCTGGCATAGGCGCTGGCCAGCGGCGTCAACCCGTCTTCCTCCACCCAGTAGATCTTTTTCTCCACCTCGGTTAAGGGCAATCCGATGGCCGCCCCGGCCGGGGAAACATGTTTGAAAGATGCCGCTGCCGGCAATCCGGCGGCACTCTTTAACTCAGATACCAGCTGCCAGCCGTTTAAGGCGTCAAGAAAATTAATATAGCCCGGCTTGCCGTTCAGCACTTTAACGGGAAGCTCACTGCCGTCCTCCATAAAAATCCGGGATGGCTTTTGATTGGGGTTGCAGCCATATTTTAATCCTAATTCGTCCATGAAATATGATCCTCCCTGAATTACTTATTTTTACCTTTCACATATGCCTATTGTATCCTTTTCAGCCAATACCTCAATAC
>DATMXY010000463.1:0-16101 GCA_035561275.1 Anaerovoracaceae bacterium
GAATCGGGGTATGTGAAGGAAAAAAATCTGCGGTATCCTTTAATATGCAGATTATTTTTTTGCGCTTTAATTGCAGGAGGAAGCAGATTTGGATAACGGCTTTTCAAACGAACCAATGCTGGATATTTACATCTATGAGACCACGCAGAATATTGAGCAGATTGAAAAAGCGGTCCTGTCAAGCGAGCGGGCGGGCAGCTTTACATCCGACGCGGTAAACGATATTTTCAGGAACATGCATACCATCAAAGGCTCTTCCGCCATGATGCTTTTCAACAATGTGGCGTCGCTGACCCATACCGTGGAAGACCTCTTCTATTTCATACGGGAAGAAAAACCGGGAGGTATCGATTGCGCGCTGCTTTCCGATATCGTTCTGGAGGGGGTGGATTTCATCAAGGTGGAGCTGGAAAAAGTAAAAGGCTCCCGCAGCCTTGACGGGAACCCCGCGGCCCTGGTCGAAAAGATCAGCGGCTTCCTGGCCTCTCTGAAAGGGGAAAAAGACGGTCCAACAGCCGCAAAACGGGGAAAGGCGGGAAAGGAAAAGAAAGAGATTCCGGAAATCCAGCGATACTACCTGTCCCACGATAAAGGCGCCGAAAACGCGGAGCCGAAAGACTATCAAGCGGTCATCCTTTTTGAGGACGACTGCGAAATGATGAATATAAGGGCCTACGCCGTTGTCCATAATCTGAAGGAAATCACAGAGAGCTTCAGCTATTTCCCGGAGGATATCGTCGAAGACAACGACAGCGCGGAGATCATTCGTGAGCAGGGCTTCCGGATATTGCTGAGATCAGATAAAAGCTATCAGGAATTACACAACTTTTTTGCGGGCATTGCATTCCTCAAGGCTCTGGAGCTTGAGGAGCTTGAGGGAGAACGGCTGCCCGGGCATTATATTCCGCCCCGGAATATGACGGCGCTGGAGCCTCCCGTTGTGAAAATACCCAAGATATTGGAGCAGCAGCAGCAGGAGAACGTTCCTTCCTTCGAAATCAAAACGTCGCACCAAAGTATTATCAGCGTCGACGTGACAAAGCTGGACAAGCTGATGGACCTGATGGGGGAAATGGTCATCGCCGAAGCGATGGTAACGCAGAACCCGGAACTGCAGGCTTTGAAGCTGGACAGCTTTTATAAAGCAGCGCGCCAGCTGCGGAAGATCACCAATGAGATGCAGGGCATGGTCATGGCTATCCGGATGGTGCCCCTGACGGCCACCTTCCAGAAAATGCACCGCATCGTGCGGGATATGAGCCGGAAGCTCGACAAGGAGGTGCAGCTGGAACTCATCGGGGAAAAGACGGAGGTGGATAAGAACATCATCGAACACATTTCCGACCCGCTGATGCACCTTGTACGGAATTCCGTCGATCACGGGATCGAATCGCCAAAAGAAAGGGCGGCCGCCGGAAAACCGAAGGCGGGCCGCGTTACCCTGGAAGCAAAGAATGCCGGAAGCGACGTGCTCGTTATCATAAGGGACGACGGCAGAGGCCTCAGCAGGGAGACGATCCTGCAGAAAGCCGTGAGGCAGGGGCTGCTTACCAAACCGGAAAACGAAATGACGGAAAAAGAAATCAACAATCTGATTTTCCTGCCCGGTTTTTCCACAAATGACAGCGTCACGGAATTCTCCGGCAGGGGCGTTGGGATGGATGTTGTGACAAAGAACCTGGAAGCGGTGGGTGGTTCCGTATCGGTCGAGAGCGTCGAGGGGGAAGGAACGGTAACAACGCTGAAAATCCCCCTTACTCTGGCGATCATAGACGGGATGCTCATTCGCGTCGGCGCGGTAAGCTATACGCTTCCCACCATATCGATCCGGGAAACCTTCCGGACCAAAGCGGGAGATATCATTAGAGATCCCGACGGCAACGAGATGATCCTGGTCCGGGGAGAGTGCTATCCGGTTCTGCGCCTCCATGAACTGTACAGGGTGAAGACTGAGATCACAGATATCCACAAAGGGATCATGCTCATGGTGGAGCAGGACGATAAAAGCCTGTGCCTCTTCGCGGACGAACTCGTCGGCCAGCAGCAGGTGGTGGTCAAAGCGCTCCCGGATTATATCAGGAACACGGATAAAATAGACGGACTGGCGGGCTGCACGCTGCTGGGGGACGGCAGCATCAGCCTTATCCTCAACATCGGAACTCTGGTCAATATGTAAAGGAGAGTACGGTTTCATGATAAAAAAAGCGGACACCCTGGAGGGAAAATACCTGATTTTTGCCATAGAGGATGAGTTGTATGGCATGGAAATCCGGTATATCACCGAGATCATCGGAATCCAGCCCATCGCCGAGGTCCCCGGACTGCAGAAGGATTATATCAAAGGGATCACAAATCTGAGGGGGAAGATCATCCCTGTCATGGACGTCCGTCTGCGCTTCAATAAGCCGGAAAGGGCTTACGACAAGAGGACCTGCATCATCGTCATCGATACCAACGATAGTTCAATGGGACTGATCGTTGACAGAGTCGCGGAGGTCGTGCCTATACCCGACGACGAAATCGTACCCCCTCCGGAGATGGGGAAAGGAAAAAACAAATATATCAAAGGAGTCGGAAACGCAGAGGGTAATGTCAGGTTGCTGCTCGACTGTGAAAGGCTGCTGACCGATGGAGACGAATAAACGCAATTCTATTTCGGTATAAAGGAGGTGATCAGATTGCCGCAGAATATAAAAATACGCAGAGAATTTCTGGCCGATACCCTGTCAAGCATTGGAGACGGTGTCATTGTCGCCGACCTTCTCGGAACGGTCCTGTACGTCAATCCTTCCGGAGAGAAGATGACCGGATGGAGCAATAAAGCGGCGGCAGGCAAGCCTTTCAGTCTGATATTCAGCCTCATCGATTATTCCACCGGCAGACGGCTGAACGATCCGATCCGGCCAGTCCTCGAGCAGGGAAGATCCGTAGGGCTGAAAGACCGTTCCGCTTTGATAAACAGGGAGGGGAAGACCCTTTTCGTTTCGGCAAGCTGCTCGCCCGTGCGCAATGGAAACAATGAAGTCACAGGCGCCGTGGTGGTGTTCCGGGATATTGACCGCATTAAAAATGTCGAGGAAGCAGTCAGAAGAGAAAAAAACAATCTGCAGAATGTGCTGGAAGCCCTGCCCCTCGGTGTGTTGCTCATCGATGAGGATGCCGTCGTCAATTGGGTTAACAAGCCTTTCCTGGAATTGTTTCATCTGGAGGAAGCGAATACCGTCGGCCGGCGGTTCGGCGACGGGGTACGCTGCGTCAATAGCGTTGAAAAGGGCTGCGGGGGAGGCGAACAATGTGAATGGTGTGAAATCCGCCAGAATGTCCGCAGGGTGGTTCGCGAAAGGACCAGCCAGAGGGACGTGGTCATCCAGAGGTCTTTTTTCAACGACATGGATGCAACCTGCTTCTGGCTCAAGATCAGCTTTATTCCCCTTGCAATTGAAGACGAAGGACAGATCGTGATCGCCATCGAGGATATCACCGAGCAGAAGAACTATGAGGCGATGCTTCAGAAAGGCAGGGACGAAGCCGAATCCGCCAGCAAGGTAAAGAGTGAATTTTTGGCCAATATGAGCCATGAGATCCGTACTCCCCTGAATGGGATGATGGGCATGCTCGACCTGCTTCTCATGTCGGATACTACCGAGGAACAGCGGGATTACGTCCGGATGGCAAAACTGAGCGCAGAATCACTGCTCAAGGTGATCAACGATATCCTGGATTTCTCCAGGATCGAGGCCGGCAAAATATCCATTACCGACGTACACTTTGACATCAAAGACCTGACCACGGAAATCATAAAAATCAATACGGTCCTCGCGGAGAGGAAAGGTCTGCATATCCAATACGCTTTCGCTCCCGGCATACCCCGGTACCTCGTCGGCGACCCCGACCGGCTGCGCCAGATCCTGAACAACCTCATCGGAAACGCCATTAAATTTACCAATCGGGGCCAGATCAGAGTAGAAGTGCGGAAAACGGGGGGAACGAAGCAGAAGGTCGATCTGGAATACCGCATATCGGATACGGGGATCGGCATCTCCGCCGAAAAGATGAGCCAGCTGTTCAAGAGATTCAGCCAGGTGGACGGCTCGCTTACGCGAAGGTACAGCGGGGCTGGGCTGGGGCTTGCCATCAGCAGGGAACTGGCTGAGATGATGGGCGGTAATATCCGGGCGGAAAGTGAAATCGGAAAAGGGAGCACCTTTTGCCTGGCTATCAGCTTCTTCCCGGGAGAAGCGCCTTCCGTCGCCGCAAGGAACGAACCCGCGCTGGAAGCAGATCAATCCTTATCGATGATCGTCATGGACGGAGAAGAACTGAACCGGTTTATCCCCGAGCAGACCATCAACAGGTCCGACGCGGACAAACACCAGGACGGAGCAAGAAAGTACAGATATGTCAGGCTTGATGAGGACGGGGAAATCGTACTGAACGGCGGGAGAGAAGCAGCGGTCAAAGGCGACATGGATCTCGAGCTTATTGAGCTTGACCGGATCTTGTATGAACTGCGGCTGATCCTTCAGGAAAACCGTTATTTCATGATCGAGGAGACTGCCCACAGGATAAAGAAAATTGCGCTGCGGACCGATATGGACGACCTGGTGGACCTGGCGTTCAAGGCAGAGCTTGCGGCGAGGAAATATAATTGGGACCAGGCAGCGCAATATTGTCTGAGGATCATGGAACGGCAGCGCCAGTTCCCGGCTGCTGCGGTTTCGGATCCCACAGGGTGAACTGCCGGAAACAACGAATCGTTAAAGGAGGAGAAAAAATGAGAATTTTAATAGCGGAAGACGATATGGTGAGCAGAAATTTTTTAAGTAAATTCCTTTCAAAATACGGGGAATGCGATCTTGTGGTCGACGGATTGGAGACCATAGACGCGTTTCTCATAGCGCTGAAGGATAAAGACCCATATCATCTGATCTGCCTCGACATCATGATGCCGAAGGTGGACGGCGTGAAGACACTGAAAGCCATCAGGGATCTGGAGAAGCAATACGGCATCCCCCAGGAAAAACGGGTGAAAATCGTTATGACCACGGCTCTCGCCGAAGCGCAGCTGGTGCGGAAGGCCTTTGAATACGGCTGTGAAGCTTACGCGGCCAAGCCCATCGATACGAACAAGCTCATCGAGGTGATGGAAAAGCTGGGTTTGATAGAGGGGATCTCAAAAAATACCCCGAAACGGGGTATGCAGAAAATAGAATCGCCGCCTAAAATGGTAAGCAATACGGATCAGGCAGGAGAGGGATATTTCAAAGCTGTAAAAACCCTGCCCGACTATCAGCTGGAGGTGACCATGGGAACAGGCACCACCATCCATTTCGATTTCCGTTCACGGCTGAAAACCGCGCGCTTCGGGATGCTGAGGGATGAAGAACTGTTCCGGAGCGTATGTACAGACGGAAATTATCTCATCTTCAGCAAGGCCGGCAGAATGCCGCTGAAGATCACCGCGTCGGAGTTTATGGATCTGGTCCTGATTGACCGGACGAAATAAAGAAACCAGAAGAACCGAAAAGCCGAATATAACCAAGTTAAACTGAAAAGAAAAGATCAATTAAGAGCCAAGCGGAAAAATAAGAAAGGAAAAGGGAATCTTATGAAAAATTTATCGATCAGTAAAAAGTTAATCGTTGGTTTCGGTATTGTGATACTGCTTATGCTGCTGTCGGTCGTGCTGTCGATTTTCAGTATCAGCAGCATGGGGGGTGTATTGGACGATTTTCAGTCAAATATGATCCCCGAGACGGCGACCACCTGGAATATCCGGCGGGATCTCGTCTCTTTGGAACGGTATATGCTGGAAGCGATCTTGTCGAACAGCGAGCAAGGCGTTGATTCGGCACTGGAGTCAGCAGATAAAGAGTCGGCAGCCATCCAGGAGCTGCTGACGGCGTTTTCCCAAATGGAGGACGGAGACAAAGAAGCCGACAAAATAGAGTCCTTCCAGCGGGAACTTTCAAGCGCGGCAACCGTCAGGCAGCAGATCACGGCTCTGCTTGACAACCTGACAACCGAAAACAAAGCTGCGGCTTTTGATTTATATGAAAATCAATATGCCCCGATTTTTGATCGGGCCGCCGCTGTGATCGTTGAAATAAACAGCGATATCGACGGGTTTGTCAAGGAGGACGGGGAAACGTCCGACGCATTGCAGCAGAGGGCCTGGATCATGCTGGCAGCCATGGCGGTCATCATGCTGGTAATATCCGTCATTGTCATCATTGCCATCAGAAATTCCATTTTGACGCCGGTACGGGAAATCGTGGACGTGTACGGGGAAATGGCCAAAGGCAATATGAAGGTCGACATCCGCTATAAAAGCAAGGACGAAATGGGGGTTATGTCGGACAGCATCAGAAAGACCAACACCCTGCTTTCCGCCTATATCCATGACATCTCCGACAAACTGGGGCAGATTTCCCGGGGCGATATGCGGGTCAATGTGGATATGGACTACATAGGAGATTTCGCAGCGATCAAGCAGGCGATGCAGAACACCGCCTTCGCTTTGAACCGTACGCTGCTGACCATCAACACCGCCGCAGAGCAGGTCAGCACCGGAGCAGCCCAGGTCTCAAGCGGCGCCCAGGCCCTGGCCACGGGTTCCACGGAGCAGGCTTCCTCCATCGAGGAACTCAGCGCTTCCGCCTTCAGGATCGCCGAGCAGGCGGAGGAAAATTCGTCCAACGTCAAGACGGCTAACCAGTACGTGGAGCAGGTGAGCGTCAGCGTAAAAGAAGGCAGCGAATATATGAAGAAGCTGACGGAAGCGATGGAAAATATCGGCGCTTCCTCCGATCAAATCACAAATATTACGGGGGTCATTGAAGATATCGCGTTCCAGACCAATATCCTCGCGCTGAACGCCGCCATTGAAGCCGCCCGCGCGGGAGACGCGGGAAAAGGATTTGCGGTGGTAGCCGACGAAGTGCGCAACCTTGCCGCAAAATCCGCGGAAGCGGCAAAGCAGACCGCGGACCTGATCCACCATTCCGCGGTCACTGTCAACGAAGGTTCGAAGATCACGATCCAAACCGCGGATATTCTGAAAACAGTCCAGGAAAAGACCAACCAGGTAAACGATATCATCGGCAGGATCAATCAGGCTTCCAACGAACAGGCCATGGCCATCGACCAGGTCAAACAGGGGCTCAACCAGGTATCCTCCGTCGTGCAGACCAACGCGGCCACCGCGGAAGAGAACTCGGCGACCAGTGAAGAGATGTCCGCACAGGCCGTCACCCTGCGGGAAGAGGTCGGAAAATTCGAACTGGATTTCGGGTATGAAACGGAAAGCAATATCGCTGTTCCGCTGCTTAAGGGCTCCCGCAGGGAAGACCGCGTTTCGGAGGAAAGAATAACTCTGGAAACCTCTGGCGACATGGGAAAGTATTGAGGTGACGGAAATGAAGCCGGCAGAAACCGAAATACTATTGGAATCAGGAACCAATGAACTGGAGATTCTGGAGTTTTGCGTAGGAGGCAACCGTTATGGGATCAATGTGGCGAAAGTGCGCGAATTGCTCCAATACCAGCCTGTTCAGCAGATGCCCCATGCGCAGGCCACGGTCGAAGGCGTTATCTGCCCCAGAAACGAACTGCTGACGGTGATCGATCTTGCGGCATACCTGAACCATCCGCCTTCCGAGCGGACAAAACAGGATATCTTTATCGTCACAGAATTCAATCAAAGCCGCGCCGCCTTCCATGTGCATCAGGTGATGGGAATCCACCGGATTTCGTGGGAGCTGATAGAAAAGCCGGATTCGGCGATTTTCGGAGGCGAGGACGGAGTGGTCACAGGAGTCGCGAAGCTTTCCGGCAACCTGATATCCATACTGGATTTCGAAAAAATCATGGTGGATATCAATCCAAACACTAGTGTAGAAGTGAATGCCTCGTTTATCGATAGCCCGGTTCAGACGGACTCCTCACACCGCATCCTCGTCGCGGAAGATTCCATGGTGCTGCGCAAAATGATTTTAAACGCGCTGCACAAGGCGGGATACACAAATACTGTCGTAAAAGAAAACGGCCAGGAGGCCTGGGATTATCTTCAGGGATTGAAGGAAGAAGACGGGCCTGCCTGGCGGCAGGTCAGCTGTGTGATCACGGATATCGAAATGCCCAAGATGGACGGCCATCATCTTACGAAAAGGATCAAGGGCAGCAGCGATTTATCAAAGGTTCCCGTCGTTATATTTTCCTCTCTGATTTCAGATGAAATGATGCTGAAAGGCAGGGAGGTCGGAGCGGACGCTCAGCTGTCCAAGCCGCAGATCCATCTGCTGGTGGACAGGTTAAGGGAACTCATCGTGTAAAACAGAGCAGATTAAGAGGCTTCCAAATTGTATGAACTATTTCTGTCACAATTGATTGTCGGCTGCGTTCCCGCATGAGCTTGCCGCTGTGCTGAACCGCAGCCGATATCGGTGTTCCATATGTAAGAAATATGAAAGGATGGTAATGAAATGGAAGGAAGCCTGTATCAAAATTTACCCGACATCCTGGAAACAGTCTTTAATAACACCCACGAAGCCATGATGCTGGTGGAGCATAGGAACGGCGGGTTCCGTGTTCTTATGAATAACGTGACCCATCAGCAGCTGACAGGCTTTTATGTAATCGAGGGCATGACCCTTCCCGACCTTGTCGGGGAAGAACTCGGAGAAAAGCTCCAGGAGTATTACCGGCAATGCATAAAAACCGGCCAGAAAGTTACATATGAGCAGGCCTATGAATTTACGCCCGGGAAGAAGGTTTTTCAGACAGAGGTCACTCCGGTGCCCGGCCGGGACGGGATCAGTTATTTGCTGTGCTCCAGCAAGGACGTCACCGACCTCAAGGAGGCGCAGGAAGAGAACCGAATGCTGACCCGCCGCCTGCAATCCATGTTCATGCGGCACAGCGCGGTCATGCTGATCATTGAACCGGTTTCCGGCAGAATCATCGACGCGAATCCTGCGGCCTGCAATTTTTACGGATATTCCAGAGAGGAGCTTCTCCGTCTCTCTATCAATGATATCAGCATGCTGCCCGATGAAGAGGTAGCGGACCTGTGCATGATGGCGGCCAGGGAAAAACAGTATTACTACCAGTGCCCGCATTGCCTGAAAAACGGGGAGGTCCGTTTAGTGGACGTATTTACCTGCCCGATCCCCGATGAGGAAAATGAGGTCCTCCTCTATTCTATTATGATCGATGCTACAGACCGGGAGGTTTACCGGCTCGAGCTGTTCCACGAAAAAGAACTGCTCAGCACGACGCTGCGGTCCATCGGAGACGGTGTGGTGACTACGGACAGTTATGGAACAATCACCAGCCTCAACAGCGTGGCCCAGGAGATAACGGGTTGGACATGGAGTGAAGCGGAAGGAAAGCTTTTCACCGACGTGTTCCGCCTTCTGAAAGAAGAAACGGAGGAACCGGTGGAGGATCCCATCGCCAAAGTGCTTGAAACCGGGCGTATCATTGGACTTGCCAACCACACGGCGCTGAGGAACCGTCAGGGAAAGCTCATACCCATCGCCGACAGCGCCGCGCCCATCAAAACGGAAGACGGTGAAATTTATGGCGTCGTCATGGTATTCCGGGACGTCACCACGGAGAAGGAACAGAGCAGACAAATCCGTTTCCTGAGTTATCATGATCCCCTGACCGGTCTTTACAACAGGCGCTATATCGAAGAGGCCGTAAGCCGGCTGGATACCGCGGAGAACCTGCCCATCTCCGTCATTATGGGAGACGTCAACGGTCTGAAGATTACAAATGACGTTTTCGGACATAAGGCGGGAGACTCTCTCCTGCAGCATGTGGCGGAGACTCTTCAGGCCAGCTGCCGGAAGGACGACCTGATCGCGCGATGGGGCGGAGATGAATTCGTTGTTATCATGCCGCGTACAGACATCATAACGGCAGAGCAGACAATCAGCGAGATCAAAAAACACTTTGAGACTGCGAGTGAACAGACCCTGCGCCTGAGCCTTTCCCTGGGCTGCGCCGCGAAAGAGGATCCGGAAACCGAGCTGCAGAACATTCTGCAGGCGGCCGAGGAATACATGTACCACCAGAAGCTGCTGGACGGCAAGAGCTACCGGAATGCGATCATCAATACCCTTCTCGCGACCCTTTATGAAAAGAGCATTGAAACAGAGGAACATACGGAAAGGCTTGGCTATTTCTGTACGAATATCGGAAGGAAACTGCAGCTTTCCTCGAAGGAAATGGACGAACTGTCGCTGCTGGCCGTCCTGCACGATATCGGGAAGGTGGGCATCAGCCGGAGCATCCTGCAAAAGCCGGCGCAGCTTGTTTCAAATGAATGGGAAGAAATGAAGCGGCACCCCGAGATCGGCTACCGGATCGCCCAGGCGACGCCGGAACTTACCATAGCCGCCGACTTTATCCTCTCCCACCATGAGCGCTGGGACGGGTCAGGCTATCCCCGCGGGCTGAAAGCAGAGGATATTCCGCTTGTATGCCGTATTCTTGCCGTAGCCGACGCTTACGACGCCATGACCAACGACCGGGTATACCGCAATGCCATGAGCAAAAACGAGGCGATTCTGGAGCTGAAAAAAAACGCCGGGACTCAGTTTGACCCGGCAATTGTGGACCTGTTTATCGAAACCATCACCCAGAATTGATTTATCGATCACCCAGAATTAATTTATCGATACTGCCCGATAAACCACTCGATCATCCGTCCGGCCACACTGTGCCTTCCCGGCGTATCCGGAAGTTCTGCAGCGCTGAAAAAATCCGCGTCGTCGATTTCCACGCCGTCCGGCCTTATTTCTCCGCTCTCGTATTCCGCGATCAGTCCGATCATCAGCGAATCCGGGAAAGGCCACGGCTGGCTCGCAAAGTACCGGATGTTCTTGATTTTGATACCGACTTCTTCGTAAACCTCCCGTTCGGCGCAGGCTTCTATGGATTCGCCCGGCTCTATAAAGCCTGCAAGGGTACTGTACCACCGTTCCCTGAAATTTTTGTTATGGGCAAGCAGCAGCTTGTCCTCTTTGATGACTGCGATGATAATGGCGGGCGATATTTTAGGATAGATGTGATTTCCGCAGGCAGGGCATACTCTGGCCAGCTCCGTATCGTCCCTTCGCGTGATCCTTCCGCAGACGCCGCAGTATTTATTCCGCCTGTTCCAGCCTGCCAGGTGGATCGCCCTGGAAGCCACCAGTCCGATATCTTCGCCGAGGACGGGGTACATTGCTTTGAGGCTTCTGAACTCCATGCCTTCCGGGACGGCTATGGCCGGATCCCAGGGAAGGAAAAAACAGTGGAGGCTGCCGCCGCAGGTTCCGAGATATTCCATCTCCTCATAGCCCGCCAGCTCCGGACCGAGCTCCTCCAGTGCGGGGAAGATACCTTCTCCGTCCTCAGGCTTTCTGAGCGGATCCGGCTCCATATGCAATTTGTCCGGTTTTATAAGCAGTTTGTCGGAATCGGCCACAAAAACAACAGAAGCCGTAATCCTATCTTCAGGGCGCTTCCGCGCCGGAATAAATCTTTCATAAATACTGTTGAATACCATAATCGATCCGTTGCCTTTCTTAAGTTATTCTTATTGTAGCGCTTCCTGCCGGATAAGTAAATCCCCGGGACACTTTTCCTTGTTTTTTGGAAAATAAAGTAATAGAATAGACTCAATCGGAAATTCTATAGAGGGCGTTAGATATTCCTCTCTTGTTGAAACGCACAGATATAAGGGAATTTTCTACGCCGGAAGGTTTTCGCATTTACGTGACAAGGATTCGATCTAGTATGACAGATATTTACATTCATTACGGAACAGATTTGACCGGTATCACATATGAGCTTATGGCAGCCGCACGGATCGCGGACAGGCTGAGGCCGGAAATGACGGTTGGGATCAAGCCCAATCTCGTTGTGGCGCGCCCGGCTGACGGCGGCGCCACCACCCATCCGGAGATCGTCGAGGGCGTCATCCGTTACGTCCGTGACGCCGGAGTCCGCAGGATTGCGATCCTTGAAGGCTCCTGGGTGGGAGACGGCACGCAGAAGGCATTCCGAAACTGCGGCTACGCTGAACTGGCCGAAAAGTACGGCGCGTCGCTCATCGATACCAAGCATGACAAGGTAGTGGAGCGTTCGTCGAAAGGCCTGACGCTGAGCCTCTGCGAAAGCGCCCTTAAAGTGGATTATCTCGTCAACGTTCCGGTACTGAAGGGCCACTGTCAGACCGGTATGACCTGCTGCCTGAAAAATCTCAAGGGCTGCATCCCCGACAGTGAAAAGCGGCGGTATCATACGCTGGGGCTGCATAAACCCATCGCGGCTCTCAATACCTTGCTGCGCCCGGCGCTGCATATCATCGATTCCGTGTGCGGCGACCCTACCTTTGAAGAGGGAGGGAACCCCGTGGAGGCAAACCGGATCCTGCTGGGCTTCGATCCTGTGCTGCTGGACTCTTACGCGGCGCAGCTGCTGGGATTTGAACCCGACGATATCGAATACCTGCGCCTGGCAAAGGAATACGGCGTCGGCACATATGCGGACTCCAAAACGGAAATTGTTGAGCTGAACGCCCATAACCGCCCCAAAACAGCCGGATCGCGCAGGGTACAAAGCTCCACCGTAAAGAAATACAGTCAATTCATTGACGAGGACGGCGCCTGCTCGGCCTGTTACGCGGCGCTGGTTTCCGCGCTGCATCAAACCAACGGTTTAGGATACGGGCGCATCAGGATCGGACAGGGCTACAAGGGAAAGACTTCCAAAGGGCTGGGTACGGGTAACTGCGCGGCAGGCTGCGAGCATTATGTAAAGGGCTGTCCGCCGAAGGCAAGCGACATTGCGGCGATGATCCGGCAGCTAAGGCTTTAGAGTTGTTGTAAACGCAGATAATATTGTCTGATACAGCAGTTGAGTCTGTTAATATATCAAAAACACGCAATTATAGGGAGGTTTCAATGAGCAATATAAATCCAAACATAGGCACAAAAGAATATGATCCGAAATTTACCAGATTTCACGATCTGATGCAGTACCGCGTAAGGGAGATCCTTCTGGTATCCACCCCGTACGATTCCTTTGTCCTGGAAGAAGACGGACATCTTTCCGATAAAATTTTCAGCGAGTATCTGGATCTGAACCTGCAGTTCGTTCCCAGGATCGCCCACGCTTCCTCTGCCGAAGAGGCGTTTGAAGCGTTGAAAAGCCGGACTTACGACCTTGTGATCACGATGCCGCGCATCAGCGACATGAGCCCGCTGGAATTCAGCCGGCGCGTCAAGGAAGCCTATCCCGAAAAGCCGGTGGTCATGCTGACCTATGAAACTCTGGACGAAGAAACCCTCAGCGGCATCAGGGAGGCGAAATCCATCGACCGGGTTTTTGTCTGGTCGGGAAACAGCCAGATCCTGCTGGCTATCATTAAATATGTGGAAGACCGGGGCAACGTTGAAGAGGACAGCGAGCAGGGCGTTCAGGTGGTCCTGGTCGTGGACGATTCCCCGGGCTATTATTCGCAGTTTCTGCCTCTGATCTATACGGAGATCATGAAGCAGACGCGTTATCTGATCTCCCACGCGGTCAACGATTTCCACCGCCTGCTCAGAATGCGCGCAAGGCCGAAGATCCTGCTGGCCGAATCCTATGAAGAGGCCATGGAGTTCATCGATAAGTACAAGAACAACCTGCTGGGGATCATCTCCGACGTCAGTTTCCTGAAAGACGGCTCCGTGAATGACGAAGCCGGCCTGGAACTGGCTGCCGCAGTCAGGGATCAGAGTCCGGACATTCCTATTCTGCTCCAGTCCCAGGAAACGAAAAATATCGAGAAAGCTAAGAAGCTTGGGATGAGCTGCCTTGACAAAAATTCGCCGGATCTGCTGAAAGACCTGCGCAATTATATCCTGGACAGCTACAACTTCGGAGAATTTGTATTCAAGAGTTCCCGGGGGGTGGTCATATCTTCGGTATCCGATATTTCCAGCTTTGAGAGGGCTATCAAGGTCCTGCCGGAAGACAGCCTCGCTTACCATGCGGCCCACAATCACTTTTCACGCTGGTTCAGGGCCAGGACGGAATTCGAGGTGGCCGACGAACTGAGGGAAAGAGAAGGGAGCGCTCCCGAAAATTTGAAAAAATTCAGGGAGTTCATGGAAGATTGCATTGACAGGATCTTCAAACGTTACCAGAAGGGGGTCATCCTTGACTTTGGGCTTTCAAAGATGGACTTTGAAAATTCTTTTATCAGGCTCGGCGGCGGTTCCCTGGGCGGAAAAGCCAGGGGCGTGGCGTTTTTCAGAACGCTGGTCACCGATTCAGACCTGCAGAAAAAGTATCCCGACGTAAAAATGAAAATACCGCGCTCTTTTGTTATCTGCAGCGACGTCTTTGAAGAGTTTCTGCATATGAACGACCTTCAGGAGATGGCGGTGAAGTCGTCCAATGAGGATGAAATCGCCCAGAGGTTCCTTGCGGCCAGGCTGCCCGACGTGATCACCGACAATCTCCGGGTGATGATCAATGAGATCAACTATCCTCTGGCCGTGCGGTCCTCGAGTATTCTTGAAGATTCGCAGGTCCTGCCCTTTGCGGGGATATTCAAGACCTATCTGCTTCCAAACTGCGATCCGAACCCCGTGGTCCGGTATAAACAGCTGGTGGACGCGGTGAAGCTCATCTATGCGTCGGCGTTTTTCCAGTCTCCGAAGGGATACGCAAAAAACGCGGATATCCGCATTGAAGAAGGGTCCATGTCCGTGCTGATACAGCAGCTGGTGGGGGAGGCCCACGGCGATTTGTTTTATCCTGTGATCTCGGGCGTCGCGCAGACCTGGAATTACTATCCCTATTCGCACATGAAGCCGGAACAGGGTATCATCAGCCTTGCCCTGGGTTTCGGAAAGGTGATCGTTGACGGAGGAAGGGTTTACAGTTTTTCCCCCGCTTATCCGAAGATGAATCCTCCTTATGCGTCGCCCCGTGAGTTTATGGACAACACGCAGACAACATTCTACACCCTCAATTTGGGCGAGAGCGCGAAGCAGCTCACGAAGAACGACGAATGCACGTATAACGTAGTCGGACTCAGCCGTGTTGAAGAGGATCAGACCCTGCAGATGGTGGCAAGCACTTATCTGGCGGATAACGACCTGATTATGGATACCTTTAATGCCACGGGGCCGAAAATCGTTACATTTGCCAATATTCTGAAGCATAAATCCTTTCCGCTGGTGGATATCGTCAAGGATCTTTTTGAGATGGGCAAAAGCGCCTTCGGAACGGATGTGGAGATCGAGTTCGCGGTCAACCTGCCTGTTGACAAGGAAAAAACTCCGGAATTTTATTTCCTGCAGATCCGGCCCATGGTCGTCGGACGAGAAGCCCGGGAGTGCAAGATCGAAGAATACAGCGAAGAGGACGTGGTTTGCACAAGCGCCCATATCATCGGAAACGGAGCCTATAAGGACATCACAGACGTCATATATATCGATCCGGAACGCTTTGACCTGAGCAAAACAAACGCCATCTCGTCGGAAATCGGCGAACTGAACAAAATACTGGTGGACGAAGGGCGCAAATGCATCCTGATGGGTTTCGGGCGGCTTGGTACCTCCGACCCCTGGCTGGGCATCCCCCTGGTCTGGTGGCAGATGTCTCAGGCGAAGGTGGTCGTGGAAGCGGATCTGGACAACCTGGTGGTGGAACCCTCCCTGGGGAGCCATTTCCACCACAACCTCACTTCCCTGAAAATGGGCTATTTCCATATCAGTAAAAAAACCTCAAAGGAAGAGTATATCAACTGGGACAATCTGAGGCAGGCGCCCGTCGTCCGTGAAACCGCCCATGTCAAGCTGGTGCGGTTTAAAAAGCCTTTGGTCATCAAGATAGACGGCCAGTGCAACCAGGGTGTGATCCTGAAACAGGATTAAAATCAGGGTATGATCCTGAAGCAGGACTAAGGAGCCTTTTTCCAAAAAAATCATAATTTTATGGACAAATTTTCAATTTTTGGACGGATTAGAACCTGAAAATCATGAATTAATGCCCGTATCGGGCATAAATTACCGATTTCAATCTATATTTTCATCCATTAATTGAAAA
>DATMXY010000464.1:0-10135 GCA_035561275.1 Anaerovoracaceae bacterium
TTTCAAAAAGTGGAACTGGACCGTCGTCCTGTGGATCGACAAGTCTTTCTTCCTGGAAGAACTGATCTCGATCCAAAAGTATACTCTGCTGCTGACCATCATTTTTCTTGTACTTGCAATGCAGTCCATCATTTTTATCGCCCATCACATATCAAAACCGATCAAGTACTTTGCCGAGGTCTGCAAAAAAGTTGAAATCGGCAGCCTTAAGGAAAAAGTGAACATTTCCCGGGGGGATGAAATCGGTGTTCTGGCCAATTCCTTCAATAACATGATCGACCAGATCAACGCCAGCACGGGCAAATTGCTGGAAATGACCAGATTTAATGAGGATATCCTGCAAAATATCGGCATTGGAATCATGACCACCGACAATTACGGAATGATGGTAACAATCAATACAGCGGGAAAAGAAATCCTGCGGAAGCATCAGGATGCCGATATCTCTGACATTCTTGGCGTCCAGATTCTCAGAACCATCCACAATCAAAGGAAAATAAACGAAATTGTCTCAAGCAGCACTTCCACCGGAAAAACGGTCTATATCGACGCCAGCACTTCCCTTCTGAAAAAAGAAGATGGTATGATTTACGGTGCCATCTGCAGCTTTAACGATATAACCGACAGAAAAATACTGGAGAACAATATTATCCGTGTGGACCGGCTGGCTTCCGTCGGCCACTTTGCCGCCGGGTTGGCCCATGAAATCCGGAATCCGCTGACCGGCTTAAAAACCGGCATCCAGGTCATCCGAAACAGGGAGATCAATCGCAAAGAGCTGTCAAATCTGGAACTGATCGACGGCCTCACTTACGAACTCGACCGGATCAACAGCCTGGTAACCGATCTCTTGGATTTTTCAAAGCCAAAGCAAACCATACGGGAAAAAGCGAGAATAAAGGATATCGTAAAAAAATCCCTGGATCTGGCGAAAGAGGGGATCCTCACGAATAAGATCTCCGTTGAACTGCCGGCAGAGGACAGGGATTACCAGGTATTTGTCGATAAGGGACAGATCGAACAGATCTTTTTAAATATCATTTCAAACGCCGTTGAAGCAATGGCCTCCGGCGGACATTTGGCAATTGAAGCGGAATCTGTTATGATGGATCATATGCCTTATATCAAGGTCACTTTTGAAGATGACGGTATCGGAATCGAAGAGGAAACCCTGAAGAAAATCTTTGATCCGTTTTTTACGACGAAAACCAAAGGCACTGGACTGGGCCTTGTCGTAGTGGCGAAGCTCGTGGAAGAAAACCATGGAAAAATTGAGATCGAAAGCGCCGTAAACGTCGGAACGAAGATCGAAGTATCATTGCCTGAATATTGGGAGGTTGAAGATGAAAATTAAGGTTCTGGTAATCGATGATGAACTTATGATCTGCAAATCCCTGGAGGCCGGGCTCTCCGATATGGGGCACGACGTTGCCACCGCCCAGAACAGCAGCAATGCGTTGAGGCTGATGGTTTCCTTTAAACCCCATATCGTTTTGACGGATATGCGGCTGGGGACGGAAAACGGCATTGATTTGATCGATGATATCAAAAAAATCGACAGCGACGTCGAGGTCATCGTTATGACGGCATACAGCGACATCGCCAGCGCGGTTTCCGCTATCAAAAAGGGCGCTTTTGATTATATCAACAAGCCGTTTGAGCTGGACGAGATCGTAATCATCCTGGAGCGGGCCTTTCAGAATTATAAGATCAAAAATAAGATTCTGATCCTTGAAAAGCAGCGTCAGAGCTTTGCCGGAGATATGATCGGACAGAGCGACAGAATGAAAGAAATATTTGATAAAATCAATATCCTGTCACAAAACGACAACGTAACGGTTTTGATCAAAGGAGAGACCGGAACCGGGAAAGAGCTGGTAGCTGATGCAATTCATAAAAAAAGTATCAGAAAGGATTCCCCGATCCTGAAGATAAATTGCAGCACCATACCGGTCCAGCTTGTGGAAAGTGAACTGTTCGGATTTGAAAAAAATGCCTTTACCGGCGCCTCGGCGAGAAAGAAAGGCCTGTTTGAAATCGCCAATGGAGGGACGGTATTTTTGGATGAAATGGGCGAACTTCTCCTTGAGACACAGGCAAAACTGCTTCGGGTCCTGGAAGAAAAAAAGTTCAGAAGGATCGGCGGCCTGGAGGATATCGAGGTAGATATCAGAATCATTGCGGCGACAAATAAGAATCTGGAGCTGGCGGTAAAGGAAAAAGAATTTCGGGAAGATTTGTATTACAGGCTCAATGTGGTGCCCGTGGAGATGCCGCCCCTGCGTGAAAGGGGAAACGATATCCTGCTGATTGCGCAGCATTTTCTGGATCGATATAATGCCGCTTTTAAAAAAACCATCAAGGGCTTCGACGAAAAAGCAAAGACAAAACTGCTTGCCTATTATTGGCCGGGGAATATCAGGGAATTGAAAAATGTCATCGAGCGTATTGTGATCCTGAATCGCGGAGAATGGATCTCAAGCGGCAGTCTGCCTGTTGAAATTCAGAACTATGCCGCCGAAGGTGAACCCGCTGGTTTCTCTGACGACACTTTCCCGGAAATAGAGCGCCTGGATGCCGCTTTCCCGGAACAGGGCGGTTTTTTTCTTGAAGAGACGCTTGATGATATTGAAAAAAAGTATCTGACAGCGGCATTGGAAAAGTCAGAGGGCAATCAGACAAAGGCGGCTGTCATGCTTGGAATCAGCCGTTTCGCCTTGAAAAGAAAGATGGAAAAACACAAACTGACATATCAAAGTTTTGAGCATTGACCGAGGGCGGGCAGAGGTGAATTCCAGATATCCTGCGCCTTTGCCGCCTGCTCCTTCAGCATATAGCTGCCGTTGATTCCCTGGATCCCCAGCTCTTCGGCATACTTCAGCAGCAATGTCTTCGGAGGATTGTAGATCATATCGATCACGATGTCCGTGTTGACGTATTCCTTCGGAATGGGAGAGGCGTCCAGGTTGGGATGCATGCCCACCGGCGTACAGTTGACCAGCAGGTCGCTCTTCGTCTTTGTGTCCTTGAAGAATTCGTAAGACACGGTATAGTTGCCGTGAAAGTTCTGTTTCCCCCTGCTCACGATGGTGAGGTCATAGACTCCAAGGTCCAGCAGCACTTTTACTACAGCTTTCGCAGATCCTCCCGAGCCCAGGATCACAGCCCCCTTGCCCTTTACGGTAATATTATTATAGTCAAGCAATGACAGGAAACCGTCATAGTCGGTATTGAAGCCCTTTGCCTTGCCGCCTTCAAACAGGATCGTATTGACGGCGCCGATATATTTCGCCTGCTGGGAAATATTGTCCAGCATTGGGATAACGGACTCTTTATATGGGATTGTGACGTTGACTCCGCGATAATCGGAATTTTTCAGCGCGGCAAAGTCCCGTTCGAAGGTTTCTTTCGGAAATTCCAGTAATTCGTAAGTACCTTTTATCCCTCTCTGCTTCATGATTTCTTCATGAATCTGAGGGGATTGGCTGTGCGACAGCTTTTCGCCGACAAGTCCAAATTTCATCATTCGCGTTGACCCTCCGCAATAAGTGTTCCTATTCGATAAAATTCCTGAGTTCTGCTTTTTCGATGGGGTAGATATATCCCTTCCCGATTTTCTCAATGAGCACGAGATTGATTTTGTTTCCCCGGCGCTTTTTATCTTTCATGGCAGCCTGGGCCAGAAGCTCTTTATCGATTCCCTGGGGCAGCTCCGCCGGAAGCCCGTATTCAAGGAGCATTTCCTTCAGCATGGCGGACGTGTTGATCCCCGTCAGTCCCATGGCCTCGCTGTGATCCGTTATGGTCTGCATTCCAATGGCTACCGCCTGACCGTGGCCGTAGATCCTGTGATTGTCAAGGTTTTCAATGGCATGGCCTATCGTGTGCCCGAAATTGGTCAGCATCCTGACTCCATGATCTTTTTCATCCTGCTCGATCAGCTGTTTTTTGATCAGGCAGCAGCGGTAAATAATGGACTCGATGAGCTTTGCCTCCCGATGGCTTTTCATTCGGATCAGATCCGAAAACAGGTCGGCGTCGGCAACACAGGCATATTTTATGATTTCCGCCATGCCGTCCGCAAAGTGGTAATCGGAAAGAGTTTTTACAAAATCGGGGTCGATATATACGTAAGTCGGCTGATAGAAGGACCCAACAAGATTTTTACCTTCCGGCAGGTTCACCGCGTTTTTTCCGCCGATACTGCTGTCGACCTGGCCGATCAGGGTGGTCGGGATCTGGACGAAATCGACGCCTCTTAAAAAGGTTGCGGCGGCAAATCCGGAAATGTCTCCCACAACGCCTCCTCCCAGCGCCGCGATCACATCGTCGCGGGTGATCTGAAAGTCGATGAGCCTTTTATAAATAAAGGTAAGGGTACCAAAGGATTTACTGGTGTCTCCGGCGGGAAAGGCGATGATTTCCCATTCGCACTGGGATGCATCCAATTGTTTCTTCAGAAAATCCCCGTAGACCTTTTGTATGTTTTCGTCCGTGATCAGGGCTATTTTTTTCCCGGCAAAATGCTCGCCCAGAGTTTTCCCAATGTTTCGGAACAAGCCGCTTTCAATGATCACGGGATATTTTCTGCTTTGCATTTTAATGGTCAGAGTATATTTCATATGAAAACCTCCGGTAATCATAATAGTAATGAATAGTATACACCAAACGGGAAAAATAAGCAAATGACTTGTATTTTACCGGAATGTGAATATAATTAAATGAGTGTGTTTACTGAATGAAATGGAAGTGGGGTTCTCCGGACAGGAGAGACGGGAGAGATAGGAGATTACTATGTATGACAATATCATTGTATATGAAAGCTGTAAAAATCTGAGAGCGCTTGGCAGGAACGCTCTGGCGGGCAAATGGAAGCTGGGCGTCCTCGGAACTCTGCTGTACGCGCTGCTGGTCATGGCGCCCGTCATTATTCTTGATGAAATTTTTGGGGACGGCGATCCAACAATGGTTTCCAGTATTTACAACCTGCTGGTCACAGGTCCGATGACCCTTGGCTATATCATGTTTTCCATATCCATCTTCAGAAACCGGGAGACCTCTCCGGCGGAGGTTTTTTTTGGTTTTGAACGGTTTGGAAAAGCCCTCGGCCTTTATATTGTGATGCTCATCTTTATTTTTCTGTGGACCCTGCTTCTCGTGATACCGGGTATCATAGCCGCTTTCCGGTATAGTTTGAGCTTTTATATCCTGGCGGACAATCCGGATATCGGAATCCTGGAAGCGATCAACGAAAGTAAAAGGATGATGCGGGGCAATAAGTGGAAGTTTTTCTGCCTGAACCTGTCGTTTATCGGGTGGGGGATTTTATGCATCCTGACCTTGGGAATCGGATTACTGTGGCTGTCGCCTTATGTTTCCGTATCCATGGTAGCGTTTTACGACATCGCAAACGGCAGCCTGAGGAGAACGGATAAGGAAGAGCCCAAAGGTCAGGAAACTGAAGTAAAAGAGATTGAACCAGCGGCGCCGGATGTGGAAGCCCCGATTGAATCGGAGGCGCCGGATGAGGACCCCCCTGAAAAGCCGGAAAAAGATGAGGATAAGAATTAGGAACAGCTTCGGGATCCTTTTTTTGCCTGTCTGAGGTGATAGATCCCCTTTTCAAGCAATTCATCCATCTTCTGTTTGCTGCTCCGAAGGATATTTTCCTCTCGTCTGATCAGATCGTCATGATAGACGCGCTTAAGATCAACGGCGACAACCTCTGCGTCGGATCTCAGAGCAGACCTGGGAATGGCATGATATGGATCGGACGTGACAAAGGCAACGCCCATTTCGGGAATGATCAAATGTTCCAGCTTAGCTGCCGGCTTTGTGGGACAATAATAACCTTCCGTCCGCAATCCGCGGTAAATCGCGCTATCCATGAAAATAGTCAGCATTCTTTCGCTTCCCGCTCCTACGGGGACATGGATCAAATAGATCTTTTGACAGCCGCAAAGAAGCGCGGTCAGATCGTTTTCAAAACGGTCGGGCGTCAGCGCCCCGGTAAAATGTTTTTTGACAGATCCCGGGCTTGAACTGATTTTTATTGATGTAAATTCTCTTTTTACGATATCTGCGGCGATCCGGTAAAGTTCCTTATGATTGAGTGCGGAGTCGTAAATCTTATTCAGGTTATCGTACATTTTCCCTGCTGCGGTAAAATAATGATACGCATCCCGGTAGTCTTTCAGATTGATCACGGCACCGGATGATTCCGGATCCGTATGTCCCGCGGTTCCCGCCATTCACAATTTCCTTTCCTGTTTTTACAGTTCAAATATCATGATATGCGGAACATTGCCGTTCGGTGAATAGTCCGCGAAATATAATGGCGATTACGCGGCAAGCGCTGCGGACATAATATTTAGATGTAAGAAAATTTTCCGCAGTCCAAAATTTTCTAAGTTGAATCAACATATCATGCTTACAGCGGCAATATTGCGTGATATAATGATTTCGATTTATAATGATAAAGGAGCCCCGTATATGAACCAGAGTTTTATACCCCTCATTTTTGGGGGAGACATAAATGTATACAGCGTCGCGAGAGCATTCCACGAGCAATACGGCATCCGGTCCTGTGCCTTCGGGAAATACAGGACCGGTCCGTGCATCGGCAGCAGGATAATGGATTATACTGCAAATCCCAAATTGGAGGAGCAGGATGCCTTTCTGGCGGTCATTGAGGAATTTGCCGGTAAGAACCGGGACAAGACCGTGCTTGCCGTAGGCTGCGGCGATAGCTACGTACAGCTCCTCAGCCAGAACAGGGACAACCTCCCGGAGAATGTCGTCGCCCCGTATATTGACGTCAACCTGATGAATGAACTGATCCACAAGGAGAAATTTTACAGGCTGTGTGAGGAACAAGGGTTGGACTATCCCCGTACCTTTGTGCATCGCAGGGAAACGGGACAGGATTTCGAGCTGCCTTTTAAGGCGCCGTATATCATAAAGCCTTCCAGCGGCATCGAATACTGGAAGCATCCGTTCCCGACCCAGAAAAAGGTATACAAGGTAAAGGACAGGGCGGAACTCCTGGCTGTCCTTGACGATATCTACGGCTCAGGCTATGATGATTCCATCGTCATCCAGGATTTCATCCCCGGCGACGATACGTTTATGAGGGTGCTGACCAATTACTCCGACCGTAACGGGCAGGTAAAACTGATGGCGTTAGGCCACGTGCTGCTGGAAGAGCATACGCCCCACGGTCTGGGAAACCACGCGGTCATCATTACCGAGCATAACGAAGATTTGGCTGCGAAGTTTAAAAAACTTCTGGAGGATCTGCATTTTATCGGCTTTTCCAATTTTGACATCAAGTACGACCACAGGGACGAAAAGTTCAAGGTCTTCGAAATCAATACAAGACAGGGGAGAAGCAATTACTATGTCACCGGAGCGGGAGAGAATATTGCGAAATACCTGGTGGAAGACTATATTGAACAGAAGCCCATGGAACTGAAAATCGTCACGGAACGGTCCCTCTGGATGATGATCCCGAAAGGCGTGGCTTTCCGCTATATCACATGCCCGGATTCCCAGGCGGCAATGAAAAAATTGATTGGCTCCGGAAAATATTCGAACTCCCTGTTCTATAAAAAAGACAGGGGACTCGGAAGAACGATCCGGTTGTACAAGTCCCAGCTGGGCCACTATTACAAATACTGGAAGTATCTTGGAAGGCAGAAATAACGAGGCGTTAAATATCTATTGCCTCGATATAACGCGCAGATGGAGGATATGAGTTATATGCAGGATAACGGCAGAAAGATATTGGGCGTGCTGGGCGGCATGGGCCCTTTGGCAAGCCAGCTGTTTTACGGAATGATCATAGAAAAGACGGATGCAAACTGTGACCAGGAGCACCTGAATATGATCATACTCAGCCACGCTACGCTGCCGGACCGGACGCGGGCCATCCGGGGAGGGCGTACAGAGGAACTGTTCCAGCTGCTGCTTGATGATGTGAAAATGCTGGAAGAGAACGGCGCCGGCGTGATCGCCATCCCGTGCAATACCTCTCACGTGCTGCATGAAAGGCTCCAGGCGGGCGTTGGGATCCCCATCATCAACATGGTGGAGGAGACGGCGGCTCATATCGCGGAAACGTTTCAGGAAACCGGCTTGTCCGGCTTAAAGGTCGCCGTGCTTGCCACCGATGGGACCATCGGTACAGGGCTGTATCAGAAAGCGCTGGAAAAGGCAGGGATTATACCGGTGGTTCCAACGGCGGAATCGCAGAAATTGATCATGAAAATTATTTACGATGGCGTAAAAAGCGGTAGAGAAATAGATTTCTCGGATTTTTTGACGGTACAGGAGGAGATTTTGGGACAGGACTGCCGGGCGGCGATCCTTGCCTGCACGGAGCTGTCCTGCTTTAAAGAGATGCACCGCCTGCCTGATTTCTATATAGACGCCATGGAGGTGCTGGCGGAGAAGTCGGTTCTGGCCTGCGGCGGGAAGATCAAATGAAGAACAGGAGAATGAAGAACAGGAGTAAGTACGATGGATAAAACACTTCACAGCCTTGATGAATATTTAAAGCGATTGGATGAACACCGGCTGGTCAGCAGCCATACGGTTTCAGCGGAAAAGGGAAGCGCCCTGGTCCGCTATATTTCCTATAACTCAATGGATATCGAACAGGATACGCTGTTTGTATGCAAAGGGAACCATTTTTCCGTCGACTATCTGAAGTCGGCCATTCAAAAGGGCGCCCGCTGTTATATCAGCGAGACGAAGTATGACCTGGGCGGGGCGACGGACGGCATACCCTGTATTATTGTAAATGATATCCGCAGGGCTATGCCCCTGATCGCAGACTACTATTATAATCAGGTCTGGAAAGACCTGAAGATCATAGGGATCACCGGAACGAAGGGAAAGTCCACTACGGCTTATTTCATGAAGTTCATCCTTGACGAATATCTGAAGGACCATAAGAAACCGCTCTCCGCCATTATTTCGGGGATCGACAACTATGACGGCGTGGTCAACGAGGAATCCCATCTGACAACGCCTGAGGCGATGGAGCTGCACAATCACTTTAATAACGCGGTACAGAGCGGCATCGAATATCTCAGCATGGAGGTTTCAAGCCAGGCATTGAAATACGACAGGACCCTGGGCGTCACCTTCGAAGTGGGCTGCTTTATGAATATCGGCGAGGATCATATCAGCGAGGTGGAGCACAGCAGCTTTGAAGATTACATGGAATCCAAACTGAAGCTCTTCGGTCAGTGCAGGATGGCCTGCGTGAATATCAACAGCGACCATATCGAACGGGTCATGGAAGCCTCGAAGGCCTGCCCCCGCGTCGTTACCTTCGGCCTGGATGAAAGAGCCGACGTCTACGGTTACGATATCGTCAAATCCGGTAAAACCATCAGCTTCACAGTAAAAACAAAAGAGTTTGTGAAGGAGTTCAGGATCACCATGGCCGGGCTGTTCAATGTGCAGAACGCGCTGGCGGCCATCGCCGTCACCCGGTGCCTTGGGATACCCATGTCCTATGCGGCCGCAGGTTTGAAAAAGGCCAGGGTCAGCGGGAGGATGGAGGTCTATACCGGCAAAAACAGAAACGTCCAGGTCATCGTCGATTATGCCCACAACAAGATGAGCTTCGAGACCCTGTTCCAGTCCACCATGAAGGAATACCCCAACAAGAAAATCACCATCGTATTCGGCTGCCCCGGAAAAAAGGCGCAGCGGCGGCGGCAGGAACTGGGGGAAATCGCGGGAAGGTATTCTGATCAGGTCTATATTACCGAGGAGGACGCGGGAGAGGAGCCGGTGCTGACGATCTGCGAAGAGATCGCAAAGCACGTGGAAAAGCATGACTGCAGTTATGCCATCATACCGGACAGGGAAGAAGCAATCAGGGAAGCCATCGCTAACGCCGACGACAATACGGTTATCCTGATCACCGGAAAGGGCAGGGAGACCCGTCAGAAACGGGGTACCAAATACATTGACACCCCGTCGGACGTCGAGTATGTGAAAAAATATCTGGAAATAAAATAAGGATCAAAGGCTCTTATGCAAAACCTGTTTGATAATACCCGGTGTATCGAAAACAGGTTTTTTTATATGTAATGCTTTTGAAAGTCCGGATAAATAG
>DATMXY010000465.1:0-2246 GCA_035561275.1 Anaerovoracaceae bacterium
ATTATATGGACGACGACGTGAAATTATCTCTGAAGATCGAAGAGGTCCTTCATACCGAGCAGACCCCGTTTCAGAAGCTGGAAATGTTCCGCAATGAAACCTTCGGAGTCTTCATGGTGCTGGACGGCTACACCCAGGTAACGGAAAAGGACGAGTTTGTCTATCACGACATGATCTGCCATCCCGCGATGTGCGTCAATCCGGATATCAAGAGAGTCCTGATCATCGGCGGCGGAGACGGCGGCGCCACGAGAGAAGTTTCGAGATATAAGAGCATCGAGAAAATCGACCAGGTTGAAATCGACGAAGCGGTGGTAAGGGCATGTCAGAAATATATGCCGTCCACTTCATCCGTTTACACCAGCGAGCCCAGGCTGAACCTGATGTTCGACGACGGGTTGAAATTTGTAAAGGAAGCGCCGGACGGCGCATACGACCTGATCCTTGTGGACTCCACCGACCCTGCGGGTCCCGGAGAGGGCCTGTTTACCATCGACTTTTACCGGGATTGCTACCGGGTGCTCAGCGAAAATGGGATCCTGATCAACCAGCACGAGGGAGCCTTCTTTGACGGAGATATTGAAGAGATGAAAAAGGCCCACGCAAAGATCAGGAAGACCTTCCCCATCGCAAAGGTATTCGGCTTCAATACGCCCACCTACGCCTCCGGATATTGGTATTTCGGCTTCGCGTCGAAGACCCTGGATCCGATTGCAGATATGAAGCCGGAAATCTGGAAGCAGTTCGGCCTGAAGACGGAGTATTATAATATAGACCTTCACAAAGGGGCCTTCGCCCTGCCAAACTACGTACAGGACATCCTGGCGTCGGTGGAGGTTTAACCTTTTTTTCTGCAATAAAATTGACAATTTGCATCATTTTTCGATCATATCCCCGTGTTATAATATATAATGTGATCAGAAAAGTAAGCGAAGCAGCTTACAATCGGAGGGGAAAATGGTTGCGATATTATTGGCCTTTGCAGATGAAGAAACACGGTCAAAATATGAGCGGCTCTATGTGCGGTACGGGAATCCCTTGTACCGCATTACTTTTAGTATTTTGAAAGAAGAGCATCTGGCTCAGGACGCTTTACAGGAATGCTTCATTAAAATCTTTTTGAATCTGGATCATATTGAAGATATCGATTCCTACCGGACTAAGGCGTATTTGACCGCGGTGGCGAAAACTGCCGCCATAAACCTCTATCGAAAGGAAAAAGGGGTCAGGGATGTAACAGAACCGGAAGAAACTTCGTTATATGATGTGGAGAGCGATTTTAATATGGAAGAAATTCTTGCGAATGCGGAACTGTCGAAAAATCTTAAGAAATACGTTACCGAGTTGGAGCCTATGGATAAGAATATCATTCTCCTGAAATACTTTTATTCTCACAGTGACAGGCAAATTGCCGAAAAGACAGGCATTTCACACGGGAATGTAAGGATCAGGCTGATGCGGGCCAGGCAGAAGCTTGCAGGGCTTATTTCAAAAGGAGGTGATATTCTTGACCGGACTTGAGGAGGAATATAGGAAAACCATCACAGAACGCGCGGATGCTTTTATGAAGTACGTGGCCACTATTATCGCGGAAGAGTATGAAAAAGAATTTGAGGAAATCGAAAAGGAAGTCGAAGAGGCCGGGATAGAAGTCCCGCCGGAGCTTGACCTTAAGATGCGGCAAATGATTCGCGAGTTCGAAAAGAAAGAACGAAATCACATTATTAATCAGCGGCTAAAAGCAATGGGAAAGATTGTGGCTGTCGTGCTTCTGTGCCTTGCAGTTGCCGGTACTGTACTGGTGGCAACGGTGGATGCTTTCCGTACCAGGGTCATGGATTTTTTGTTAAAAGACCATGGAGAGTATATGGATGTAAAAGTGGTGGAGACCGGCTATATCCCTGATGAAATCAGAAGTCGGCTGCCGGAAGAATGGGAAGACGTATTTTATCCTGCAATACTGCCCCAGGGCTATGAATTTGCAGATGCGTATGAGATGGGAGAAAGCAAGACCATTTTATTTGCAGATGAAAATCAAAATATTATTTCTTTCTCCTACGGACCAACCAGTGAAGGACAAACTATGATTGACAGTGAGGATTCAGAAGTGGGCAGATTGGAGATCGACGGCAGCCCTGCGGTGTATTTTATGAAGGAAGAGAGAACGATTTTGTATTGGGATAAGGATGGATTCTCCTTCGGCTTGACCGTATATTTACCGCTTGAGAAAGCTATAGAGATAGCGG
>DATMXY010000466.1:0-4658 GCA_035561275.1 Anaerovoracaceae bacterium
TTGTAACACAAAGGAGTGAATTTAAAATGGCTAAAATTTATTATCAGAGCGATTGTAACCTGGCGTTGCTGGACGGTAAGACCATTGCAATTATTGGTTACGGAAGCCAGGGACATGCCCATGCGTTGAATCTTCAGGAAAGCGGCGCAAAGGTGATTGTCGGACTGTACGAAGGCAGCAAATCCTGGGCCGAGGCGGAAGCGGCGGGCCTGAAGGTTGCAACTGCGGCAGACGCGGCTAAGGCTGCCGACATTATTATGATCCTGGTACCGGATGAAAAGCAGGCGGACATCTATGCGAACAGCATTAAGCCGCATCTCACGGAAGGCAAGGTTCTGGCTTTTGCTCACGGATTCAATATTCACTTCGGACAGATTACACCGCCTGCTGACGTAGACGTCATCATGATCGCCCCGAAAGGTCCGGGACATACGGTAAGAAGCGAATATCTCGCGGGAAAAGGCGTTCCCTGTCTCATCGCCGTGCAGCAGGATGCTTCCGGCAAGGCAGTTGATATCGGCCTTGCTTACGCGGCGGGCATCGGGGGATCCAGAGCTGGCGTTCTGGAAACCACCTTCAAACAGGAAACAGAAACCGACCTCTTCGGCGAACAGACTGTTCTCTGCGGCGGCGTAACCGCCTTGATGCAGGCAGGTTTTGAAGTCCTGGTGGAAGCGGGCTACGATCCCCAGAACGCGTATTTCGAGTGTATTCATGAAATGAAGCTCATCGTCGACCTGATCTACCAGGGAGGCTTCTCGCGGATGAGATATTCCGTTTCCGATACCGCCGAGTACGGCGACTATGAGGTCGGAAAGAGAATTATCACAGAGGAAACCAAAAATGAAATGAGAAAGGTCCTTTCCGAGATCCAGGACGGCACGTTCGCGAGAAACTGGATCACCGAGAACAGGGTCGGACGTCCGCACTTCCAGGCAACCAGAAGGATCAAGAGAGAGCATGAGCTCGAGAAGGTCGGCAAAGAATTGAGAAAGATGTATTCCTGGAACGATGAAAAATAGAAACAGGTGAATTTATGAAACTAACGGGATCTAAGATCATAATGGAATGTCTGGTGGAGCAGAAGGTGGATACCATATTCGGTTTTCCCGGCGGACAGATCATGCCGCTGTACGACGCCCTGTATGACTACCGTGACAGGATCCGGCATATATTGACCAGCCATGAGCAGGGCGCCACCCACGCCGCGGACGGTTACGCCCGTTCCAGCGGAAAGGTGGGAGTTTGTTTTGCAACCAGCGGGCCCGGCGCTACGAACACGGTGACCGGCATCGCCACCGCATATATGGATTCCAGCCCCATGGTGATTATTACCGGCCAGGTACCGATCAATCTTCTGGGAAAGGACTCCTTTCAGGAAGTGGATATCGTCGGCATCACCCTGCCTATCACGAAGCATAATTTCTTCTGCAGGACGGTCGAGGAACTGGCTCCGAATATCAGGAAAGCGTTCCGGATCGCCGCAAGCGGGAGACCGGGACCGGTACTCATCGACATACCAAAGAACCTTATGGTGGAGACCGGCGAATATGAACCCTGTGAGCCGGTGGAAGCGGACTGCATATGTCCGCCTGCCAATCCGGACATGATCAAGACCATAGCGGATACGATCAACGCCGCGGAAAGGCCGGTCATCTATGCCGGCGGCGGCGTGATCATCGGCGACGCGTCGCAGGAACTGACGGAGCTTGCTGAAAAAACAGGCATCCCGGTCATCACGACTTTGATGAGCATGGGGTCCTTCGATAGAAGGAAGCCCCTGTCTCTGGGAATGGTCGGCATGCATGGACAAAAGGAAGCCAATATGGCAGTCCATCACAGCGATCTGATCCTTGCCGTCGGCGCAAGGTTCAGCGACCGCGTCACCGGAGATACCACAAGATTTGCAAAGGGTGCGAAAATCGTACATATCGATATCGACCCCTCGGAATTCGGAAAAAATATGCGATACGACTATAGCGTGCGGTGTGACGTAAAGAGCGCACTGCAGGCGCTCATCCCTATGGTAAACAGGACGGAGCGTACCGAATGGAACGAGAGGATCGCATCCTGGAAGAAAAAGAAAAGCGACAGTGCTGAAGCGCTGAATTCCGATAATCTGTTTGAAACGATCAACGAGGTGCTGGGCGACGACGTCATCGTGGCGACCGACGTGGGCCAGCATCAGATGTGGACCGCGCAGAAATGGCCCTTCAGAAAACCGAGGACCTTTATCTCATCCGGAGGATTGGGGACCATGGGCTTTGGCCTTGGCGCCGCAATCGGCGCCCAGTTCGCAAACCCGAACAGCCGGGTCATCCACATCAGCGGCGACGGCAGCTTCCGCATGAATATGAACGAACTGGCTACCGTATCTTCCCAGCGGCTTCCGATCATTACCATCGTGATCAAGAACCATACGCTGGGAATGGTGAGGCAGTGGCAGAAGCTGTTCTTCAATCAGAGATATTCCGCCACAGACTTACCGGACGTCATAGAATATGACAAACTGGCCTCAGCCTTTGGGCTTAACGGATGTCTTGTGAAGGACAGGGTCGGTTTGAAAAAAGCGCTGGAGGATGCAAAGAACGCAAAAACCGGAACCCTTATCGCCTGCGAGATTTACATCGACGAAAACGTTGCGCCGATTGTTCCGCCGGGCGAGGCGATCAATAACCAGCTGCTGACAGAAACCTTGGTGTAAAAATTGAAACAGATCAACAATAAAAAAGAATATCAGCAAGGGGTTGCGTTAGCAATCCTTTGCTCTCTGTTATGGGGATTTTTGCCGATCTATTGGAAGTCATTGGTACCC
Organism: Anaerovoracaceae bacterium; assembly: GCA_035561275.1. Taxonomy (GTDB): domain Bacteria; phylum Bacillota; class Clostridia; order Peptostreptococcales; family Anaerovoracaceae; genus Anoxybacterium. The sequence goes on from DATMXY010000466.1 coordinate 2,816, forward strand.
GTCGATCCTTTGCTCATTTTATTCTACAGAATCGTGCTTTCCTTTCTGTTCGCCGTGATTTTAGCTCTTATCCTTTATAAATGGGAAGGTGTCGTTCAGCCGTTAAAGCGGAAAGGAGTTATCCTGGCTTTTTTCATTGAGGGTATGCTGGTCTCTTTAAACTGGGGGCTTTATATCTGGGCAGTCAACAACGGCCATATCTTACAGGCCAGCATCGGATATTACATAGAGCCTCTGCTCATCTGCGTCTTTGGGCTCCTGTTTTTCAGAGAGAGGCTGAACAGGTACAAGCTGACGGCATTTCTGCTGGCTTGCGGCGGAGTTGCTGTCATGCTGATATACCGCCACCAGATCCCGACAATCGGTCTGATTCTGGCAATTTCCTTTGCGGCGTATACCGCGATTAAAAAGAGATGGAAACTGAACGCGGTCTTGGCGCAGGTATATGAAACCATGTTTATCATGCCGCCGGCTCTGGCTTTAATTTTCTATTTTGAATTCACCGGAAACGGCGCCGCGGTAAACGCGGAGCCGTTTCAGTGGGCGCTTCTGGCTCTGGCGGGCATTATGACCTGCACGCCGCTTATGATATTTGCCATGGCTGCCAACAGGATCAGCCTGGTTACTCTGGGAATCACAGGATACATATCGCCTTCCATTTCACTGATACTTGGCGTTTTCATCTATCATGAACCCTTTGACAAAACTCAGTTCATGACATTCGCCATCATCTGGGCCGCCCTTGCGGTGTTTACGGCGGGAGAAATTATAGAGAACAGGAAGCTTACGTATATGACGGAAAATAAAACATATCCGGCAGAAAACAGGACAGAAGAAAGATTCCGGTTTGCCGGCGGGATCAAAAGAGTGACTGCAGGCAAGGGCGGAGAAGCACTGTTGGTTACCGGTTCGGATAAAACAGCCCTCGTAGACTGCGGAATGGCCTACTGCGGAAACGTACTGGCTGAAAACATCAAAAAAGAATTAGGGGAGAGGCCGCTGGATTACGTGATCCTGACCCATACCCACTATGACCATATCGGGGGGCTGCCGTATTTAAGAAAAACCTGGCCCTGCCTGATATCTCTCGGCGCCGAATACGGAAAAAAAGTTCTGGAAAAGGAATCCGCACTGGAACAAATCAAATCTCTTTCAGAGATCGGTTGGGAAAAATTCTCAGAAGGTAAGACAAAGCCGGATGTTCTGATGGAAGGTTTGAGCATTGACCGTGTTGTATCCGAAGGGGATGTTATTTCCCTGGGCGACAGGGAAATCCGTATTTATGAAACGCCCGGACACACAAACTGTTCCCTGACGCTCCTTCTGGAGCCGGATAAAATACTCTTCCCCAGTGAAACCGCCGGAATCTACGCAGGCGACAGTTCGATGTACACCGGGATGCTGAAAAGTTTTCGGGAGACCGTTGCTTCCATCGAAAAATCCAGGAAAATCAGCGCGGATTTTATTATTTCCCCTCACTTCGGGCAGGTTCCGGAATCCGACAGAGCAGCCTATTGGGACCTGGCGATGGAGACTGTAAATCAAAACAGGGATTTTATTCTTAAGGAAATGAGAGCGGGCGCGTCCTACAATGAGATCCTGAAAGCTTACATGAAAGCGTTCTATGTCGACCATTTGACACAGGGGCAGCCAAAGGAAGCGTTCTTATCCAACGCCCGGGGCATGATCAAAAATCTTCTGAAAGAATTCAGGGAATATCCAGGCGAAACTATTTGACAATATATTAACGATAAGATCCTGACTTTTGCAGCATTAGAGGAAAACGACGCCTAAACCCGTTGAAATCACATGGGTTTAGGCGTTTGAGTTTAAAATAAATTTG
>DATMXY010000467.1:0-6181 GCA_035561275.1 Anaerovoracaceae bacterium
CTCTAAAGGAGATGAATCATTTGAATAAAAATTACGCAACACAAATCTATGTCCCTTTCGGCGGAGATGAAAAACTGGCGCTGGCGGGTACGACCCATCTGGCTTTCGGCGCGCATCAGGACGATGTGGAAATCATGGCACAGCATGGAATTCTGGCTTGTTTCGGGCGGAAGGACAGGAATTTTTCGGCGGTGATCCTTACGGATGGCGCAGGGAGTCCCCGTGCCGGCGGATATTATGGCGCCTGTACCAATGAAGAAATGAGAGCGATCAGGATCACCGAGCAGAAAAAGGCGGCCGATGTCGGCAGCTATGCCGCTCTCGTCCTGCTGAACTATCCAAGTGAGGCGGTGAAGGATCCCAAGGAAAGAGGCGTAGTCGACGATATCAAAAATATCCTTATGGAGGCGAAGCCTCAGGTCGTCTATACGCATAATCCGGCGGACAAACATGATACTCATATCGCGGCGAGCGTACGGGTGCTGACGGCGCTGCGCGAGCTTGCAGGCGAATACAGACCCGAAACCGTCTACGGCTGTGAAGTCTGGAGGGGGCTTGACTGGATCAATGACGATGAGAAGATCGTCCTTGACGTTTCAGAGAGGCCGGCGCTGAGAGCCGCGCTGGTGGGCGTTTATGATTCCCAGGTCGAAGGGGGCAAGCGGTACGATCTTGCCGCGTTGGGACGCTACGGAGCCAATGCAACGTTCTTCGCCTCCCACGATACCGATAAGATGACTGCCGCCATCTATGCCGTGGACCTGACGCCGCTTTTAGACGGGGGGAGCATCGCGGACTATATGGATGGCTATATCCAGAGATTTTCACAGGACGTAAAAATAAGAATACAGCGTTTTCAAGGGTAACGCAGACAGAAACCTCACTTGTGAGAAAAGAGGGGTTTTTTCGGCCGTCGGATCGATAGGATAAGGCAGCTTATATTCAATGAATATAAGCTGTTTTTTGTATTATTTCTGCTTTTCGATAAATATATTAAATCAAAGGAATTTTCTTCCCTGGAGGAGTATTATGATAACGAAAAAAAATTTTAACCCGGAATGTATTACATACAGCCAGATGAATTTGATTTTTAACGCAAGGATCTACTATCGAAGGCTGACGACATGGACCAGAGCATACATTCTCAGCAGATATTTTGGGATAGGGACTTCCGAAGAATTATTCGGCCGTTTATATCTCGAGTCACTGGACATCGGAAATATGCTGCAGATCATTTTCGGCCGTGAAATCTCGGAGCAGTACAGCCAATTATTAAGCGGGTTTGCAATCGCGTTCCGTGACCTCATTGACGCCCAACAGCAGGGCAATACGGAAGCGGTCAACGAGAATGTCGAACGCTTATATCAGAATGTCAGGGAAAGATCGGTATTTTTGGAAGGGATAAATCCATATTGGACTGCGGAGGGATATACAAGCATTTTTGATGCTTATATTCAATATATCATTGGAATGGCCAATGCGATCGCATCGGGGGATTACAGCAGAGATCTCAAATTATATGACGAACTGGCGGCGCATACCAACAGAATGGGCGATGTATTCGCGCAGGGTCTATATGACTATATTACCTCCGGCATGCAGAACACCGATATCCTTCCGCTCCGGGAAGCCGGGCAATGTGTTACTTATGATCAGATGAATGAAATTTACAGTATAAGAATGTTTTGGTTCGAGCTGGTGACCTGGGTCAGAAATTATATGCTCAGCAGATATGCAGGGATAGGCAATGCTAACGCTGCGTATGAGCGGTTAAGGCAGATTCCTGTTGATTATGTAAACAGGGTGGCTCAACTTCTGGGCGACGGGTTCAGAGAAGAATATATACAGTTGTTTTATAACTATATCGATTTGATTGATGCCTTTATCACAGCCCAACTGGAAGGCAATATTGATGAAATAAATCAAATTACTCAGCGCTTGTATCAAAATGCGGATGAAAGAGCGGCATTTATTGCTTCCATCAATCCTTTCTGGGATGAGGAAGACGCGAGAACCAGATTATACAATAATCTTCGCGCTACGATTGATGAATCCACTTATTTTTTAAGAGGAGATTATGCCGGAAGTATCGATATATTCAGCAGGATCCTGGATCAGGCCGAGAGCTTAAGCAATTGGCTTGCGCAAGGCTTGTTCAGTTACCTGAATTTCAGAGAATCGTAAGTTCATTCGATGGAGTCCAGTTTTTTCATGATGAAAACCTTTATGATGGCGGCGGTGGGTACGGCCAGGATCATTCCCAGGATCCCCCCGTAATAACCGCCCACAGTGACGGAAATCAGAACGAAAAGAGGATGCAGGCCGATGCTTCCTCCGACGACCCGGGGATAAATGATATTGGCGTCGATCTGTTGAATGATGATCAATACCAGGATCGCCAGAAGCGCCTGGCTGACCCCGCCGGTCAGAAGCCCTACCAGTGCCGCGGGGACCGTGCTGATGATGGGACCGAAATAGGGAATGATGTTGCACAGGCCCGCAAAGCATCCGATGAACACGGCAAAGTCAAGGCCGATAATAGACAGGCCGATGGAGGACAGCACGGCGATGATGAGCGCGTCCAGCAGCTGGCCTCTTACAAACTGGGACACCACTTTGTTGATATCGTTCAGGGTTTCCGTAACGACTGCGTTCGCCTTCATCGGAAGCGTCAGGTGCAGCGCCTTCCGCCAGAGCCGGAAAAAGAAATCCTTGTCCTTCAGGAGATAGATGCTCACGACGATGCCGAGCACCACGCTCAGCAGACTCCCGCCTATATTGGAAATAAAGCCGATGATGGCGGTGGTGCTGAAGTTATCCGAGATCCAGGAAATCAGTTCGTTCGCGAGATCCTGCAGCCGTTCCTCGATCCCGCTGCTTGGGATTGCGGCGGCCCAGCTCCTGAAGACGGATTCATACTGCAGGAAATAATCCACGATGCTCTGCACCATATTCTGCAGGCTGGTATATACAAGATCGCCCACGATCAGAAACGCAAAAGCATAAATAATAATGAAGATAATGAGGAAGATTATCAGGAAGGTGATCAGTATGCTGATGGTACGCTGGGCCCCGCGCCGTTTTTCGAGCTTAACGGGATCTGACGGCTCCTTGAAGAAAAACTTTGTAACTGCCTTGCTGTTGATGAATTCCACCAGAGGGCTGAGCAAATAGGAAATGACAAGCCCGATGATCAAGGGCGAAAATGCGGATCCCAGGCTGCCGATGACGGCTGAGACGGCCATCAGGACCTTGTCGAGATTCCCGATGACAAGGTAGACGACATACAGCAGGGCTGCTGTGAAAACGATATAAAGGCAGAGCCTGATGTATTTCCAATCCGACAGCATTTCCTTGATCCTGGACATGCTTGCACCTCCTTCCCATTGGCAGTAGAAATCTACGAATCAACGTCCTGCGGACTCCTCCGCAAGCAAGCTTGCTACGCTGTCCGTTTTGCCAATGCGGCTGAAGCCGCGGCAAAAAGGCAGAGATTCGTGATTTCCTTGCATAAGTTCGCCGACAATATGCATTGCAAATTGGGCGAGCTAGTAATAGTATTATATATCAGGACAGAGAATATAAGCAAATTAATTCGCTGTTAAAATCTGCAAATATCCGGCAAAGGAGAAGATCGATGTTCAGGATACCCGAGCTGCTGGCGCCTGCGGGCGGAATGGAGCAGCTGAGAGCCGCGGCGGAAAACGGAGCCGACGCGGTATATATGGGAGGCAAGCTTTTTAACGCGCGGATCAACGCGGCCAACTTCAGCGACGCCGAAATGAAGGAGGCCATCGCTTACGCCCGTTTGAGAGGGGTCCGGCTCTACGTGACGATGAATACGCTGATTAGGGACAGCGAGCTTGCGGCCGCCCTGGAATATGCCGCTTTCCTTTATAATGAAGGGGCGGACGCGCTGATCGTTCAGGACCTTGGTTTTGCCGAACTTATAAAGCGGTATATCCCGGGATTTCCTCTGCATCTCTCCACACAGGGTACCGTCTATAATCCGGAAGGCGCAAGAGCGGCCAAGAGGCTTGGCTTCTCAAGGGTAGTCGCCGCGCGGGAGATGACGCTTGCGGAGATCAGGGAAATAACCGGAGCAAAACAGGAACTGCCGGAGATAGAGGTTTTCGCCCATGGCGCACTTTGCATCTGTTATTCCGGGCAGTGCCAGATGAGCCGCGAAATCGGCGGCAGAAGCGGTAACCGCGGGGAATGCGCCCAGCCCTGCCGCCTGCCCTATTCCGTTTACAGGGAAAGCATGAGCGGGGACGGCCGCCTTATTGCCGGTCAGCCGGGAAACCCTATGGCGTCCCGGACAGACAATGCCCTGCTCAGGAACGCCGCGGGCCCATACTATGCGCTGAGCCCCAAAGACCTGCGCACTGTCGGACACCTCGGGCCGCTTGCCGAAGCGGGAGTGGCCGCATTAAAAATAGAAGGCCGGATGAAGTCGCCGGAATATGTGGCGGTGGTAACCGGCATCTACCGGAAATACCTCGATCTATATGCGAAATACGGCCAATACAAGGTTGAACCCGAGGATCTGAAGGATTTGAGCCAGATCTTCAGCCGGGGAGGCTCCACGGAAGGATATCTGTTCGGAAATCCGGGGAAAAACCTGATGTCGTGTGAATTATCCAAGCACCAGGGTATCTGTATCGGGAAAGTTATCAGCAGCAATCCCGGGAAAGCCGCTGTGAGCGCCGAAAAAACAGGAACCCGGCAGCGGGGCCTCGTTACCGTTCAACTGGAGGACAAATTGTCGGTAGGGGACGGCGTCGAAATCCGGAACCGGGAACTGCCGGGGAACCTGGTCACCTTTATGATGCGAAACGGGAAAAAGGCGGATTCGGCCGGGAAAGGCGAGCTTGTCACCATCGGATACATCGACGGACCGGCGTCGCCCGGAGACAAACTATATAAAATCAGCGATAAAGCTCTTATGGAGCGGGCGAGAGCTTCCTATGAGGCGAAAAGCGGCTCCGCGGAAAAGACCCTGCGCAAATCAGGCGTAGCATTTCGTTTTGCTGCCGCTTTGGACAGGCCCGTATCATTGAAGGTAACCGACGAAAACGGCGCCGAGGTAACGAAAACGCTGCCGGAGACGGCGGAGAAGGCCCTCACAAAAGCTTTGACCCCGGAGACCGTGGAAGCCCAGCTTGCCAAAACCGGAGGGACGCCATTCCGCATGACAGAGTGTATCTCAGAGATCGAAGAAGACGTTTCGGTTCCCCTGTCCAAAATCAACGAATTGAGAAGAGCGGTGCTGGAAGAGCTTGAATCGCTCAGAAGGCAAAGCGGAAGAATCCCGGTCAGGATTGACAGCCCCCTGATCCGGAACGCTGTCAGCTCCGGCAGTCCGGAGCCTGAAAGCGCGGGCGAGGAGGAGCTGTTCCTGTACCTTTACAGAGCGGAAAAAGAAGAGAATTTTGACCCATCGTTCAGACGGATCTACGTGCCGTATGATGCGATGCTCAATGGCTTATACCAGAATGATGCCAGGACGGTCCCCGTCATTCCGAACATTACAAAGGGCTGGCATGACGGCCATATCCGAAAAAACTTTGATAAAATCATCGCAATGGCGCAAAACGGAATCGCGGTGGGCAACTTAGGGTGGATCGAGCCCTTTGCAGCAGCAGGCGCAAGCGTCATCGGCGATTATGGGCTGAACCTTTTCAATAGTATGGATTTTCTGCTTGCCGGAAGGCTTGGCGTCCGGGAAGCCTTAATATCCCATGAGGCGGATCTGGAAAATATCCTTGAAATGGATTTCCACGGAGTGACGCCGGAAGTGATTATAAAAGGAAGAATTCCGCTCATGACAAGCGAACATTGTTTCATCAGGGACCTGGAGCCCCCTAAAGGAGCAGATCTCAGCAAAGGGAAAGCGGAGACAGGCGATTACTTTTTAAAAGACCGAAAAGGGCAGTTCTATCCCGTCATTACGGACCCCGGTATCGGCCGAAGTCTAATACTGAGTCACAAGGAAACCGACCTGGCCGGGTGGAAGGAAGCATTGAAAAAGGCAGGCATTCGCCGATTCAGAGTATATTTGAACGACGGCGTCAGTCTCCCGCTTCGGACGCCTGTGGTTTCGGGCAAGTAAATTGCCAAAACAAAAACCGCTCGTTATGCTGGGAATTCTCTCTTTATTTTGTATGCAGAATATTGT
>DATMXY010000468.1:0-3356 GCA_035561275.1 Anaerovoracaceae bacterium
ATATTATACCAATATATTACCGGTTCTGTTCTGATATATTACGCTATTCCGTATATACAGTTTCGGAAAGATCATTCACCTGACCCGCTAACGGCGGTATTTCAGAAAGGAGGAACGCCATGAAAGCCATCATCCCGAATTTTCAAAGCGAAGCCGCAACCCCCCTTTACCTGCAGCTTTATCAATACATAAAAGCCGCAATCCTCGACGGCGAAATACTTCCGTCGGAAAAGCTCCCCTCCCTCAGGAGCCTTTCCAAAAGCCTCGGCCTCAGTCTTACCACCGTAGAGCTGTCGTATAGCCAGCTCCTGGTGGAGGGCTATATTTACAGCAAGCCTCAGTCGGGATATTATGCAAATCAGATCTCGGCGGGCATGGGAAGCGTCCGGGCGGAACGGGACGAGGGGATTCGTGGCGATGGCATTTGTGCCGCGGTTCCCGCCGACGCCGTGACGCTGAGACAGGCGGGGCCGCTGACCGGATATGGGAAAAGCGGTTATTATGATCTTTCCTGTTTTGACTTTATCAAGTGGAAAAAGTGTATCAACCAGGTGCTTACGGAATATCCCCACCTACTGCTGAGGGAAGGCGATTCCCAGGGGGAAGAGACGCTGCGGAGGGAAATCTCCAGATATGTTTATCAGTCCAGAGGTGTGACCTGCACGCCAGGGCAGATCGTTATCGGCGCCGGAACCCAGCAGATCATGGGGCAGCTTTGCACCATCCTTGTCCGAATGGGCATCAGGCATGTCGCTGTCGAAGAGCCGGGCTACCTGCCCGTAAGGAATATCTTCCGTGACCGGGATTTTGCCATTACCTCCGTACCCGTCGGGAAAGAAGGGATTTCCATCTCAAGGCTGCCCGCCAACATCCGGTCCGCCGTTTATGTCAGTCCGTCCAATCAGTTTCCAACCGGCTCTGTCATGCCCATCGGGAAACGCTATGAGTTGCTGGACTGGGCAGTGAAAAACGACAGTGTCATTATCGAGGACGATTATGACAGCGAGCTGCGATATTTCGGCAAGCCGATCCCTTCCCTCCAGGGCCTGGACCGCCATCAGAAGGCGGTTTACCTGGGCTCCTTCTCTTCGACGCTGTTTCCGTCCATTAAAATCAGCTATATGGTGCTGCCTCTCAATATGGCGGCCATCTTTGACACGTTCCGGAGAGATTACACCCAGACCTGCTCCAAGACGGAGCAGCTGACCCTGGCAATCTATATGTCCAAGGGTCTGTACCAGATTAACATCAAAAAGCTGCGGACCCTGTATTCGCAGAAGCTTCAGCTTGCCTTATCCATCCTGAACAGATGGGGCGCCGATTTTATCCGGCCTGTCAACAGTTCCTCGGGGGTTAATATGCTGATCAGCGTGAAAAGTAAAAAGCCCGCGGACCTCCTGTGTCAGGAAGCCCGGGAGCTTGGCATCAGTACGCTTCCCGTCGCCGCATATACCGGAGCGCCGGAGGAATCGGCCGCAACGCTTATTTTTTATTACAACCAGATCCCCGTGGAAGACATGGAACCGGCGCTGAAAGGCCTTCTGGAGAAATGGAGATCGCAGCAGCCGCTTAAAACAGATGGGACCGACAGGGGGGACCGGACCGCCATGAAATAGGACAACCGGCTGTTACAGCCGGTTGTCTGTATGAGTATGCACAAATAGGGCGATTTTATAGCAGGAATTCAGGGTCGACGGTATTCAGGATTTATCCGTCGTCGTTCAATCCTGTTCGGCCAGCAGCTGTTCCAGAATGTCCATAATCTTCTGCTGACTCTTGATGATCTCAATGTGCAGGTTACTGAACCTGCCCGCAATTGCCATCTGATACAGTAAATTTATATTTGCGCTTAACTGTTTTGTCAGCGATTCGAGTACGTTGCCTCCGGATTTTGTATAGGAGCAGCCGTCGTCCACCGTCAGTATGTCCATACCGATCAGGTCCTGTATCAGCGATTCCTCTTCCTCACAGGTCATGTCGGTCAGTTTATAACGGCTGTTAAGCCTCCGGATCTGATCCTTGGTTATAACAGTTACTGAGAATTCCGATCTCACCGCGCTGAGGTGGACGACAGGTGATGAAACAGCCGGTTCGGTATTTTTATTTTTATTCTTTCTTGAATAAGCGTCGCTGCCATAGCGCAGTTCAGACGCAGAAATGGCCATATTCATAACAGACAGCTCCTTCCTCTTACCGGTGATTATTCGGGCCAAAAATCGAGTCGTGAATAGATTATATCGCTTAAGATTGTCTCAAAATCACAAATGTAGAAATCACCGGCTTTTGTTGCTCTTTTTTACTACCGTCAATCGAATATAGTCTAAAAATGTCGCGAACGGTCGAATTTGTCCGTTCCGTTACGCATTACCAAGCAAGAGGATTTATTTCTTCTTATGATCCACAAGCATTCCCGCCCCTACCAGCACTGAGGCGCTTCCCATTTCTGAAAGCTTCAGCGCCGGAAGCGCGATCTCCCTGCTGTAGATGCATTCGTACATCTTTTCCCGGACGGGTTTCAGGAGATCCTCCCCAAGGCACGTGATCCCTCCGCAGAGAATAATGACTTCCGGCATCAGGATGTTCGCAAGGTTCGTCAGCGCGATGGCCATATTATCCGTATAGCGGTTAAAAATCTTCTTTGCGCCTTCATCACCGAGTTCCATGGCTTCGAAAGCCGTCGTCTCCGTAATTTTTGACAGATCGTTTCCGCAAACCTCAAGGATTTTGGAGTCGGGATTTTTTGAAGCCTCTTCCTTTGTTTCCTCAATCAGCGCCTTCGCCGAGCAAACCGTCTCAAAGCAGCCGACTCTTCCGCAGGAGCACTGTTTTCCGTTTTTATCGATCACCATGTGGCCCAGCACTGCGCCCGCGTTACTCAGACCGCTGTAGAGCTTGTTGTCAATGATGATCCCTCCGCTGATACCCGTTCCGATGTTGATGGTTATGGAATAATCCAGGTCCTCGGCGGCGCCGGCAACGCTCTCGGCAATTGCCGCACAATGGGCGTCGTTTTCGACGTAAATCGGCGTATTGGGAAAGTGCTTCTTAAATTCATCCCTGATGGGAGCATTGTAAAGGCCTAAAATATAGGTCTTCATGATCTTGCTGTTCTCTTCGTCGGGCACGCCCGGACAAGCGACGCCGATGCTCCTGATGCTTCTCAGGTCATACTCCTTGTCTTCCATGAGATCGAAAATCAATTTGACCGCTTCCGAAACGATCTCCTTAAGGCCCCGCTCATAATTTGAATGGACCCTGGATCTCGCCAGCAGCCTGCCGAATTTGTCAACGATTCCGGCTTGTATAAACTTGGCGCCGATTTCAACGCCTATATTGACTTTCATGATAACATCCCC
>DATMXY010000469.1:0-6092 GCA_035561275.1 Anaerovoracaceae bacterium
GCAGTAAGGAGAGCCGATATGGGGAAAAATTATATCACCGTGACGCTCAAGATAAGAGGTATGTCCTGCGTGAACTGTGAGAACAGGATCGAGCGGGCGTTAAAAAATACAAAAGGGATCGCAAATGCCATCGTCAGCTACGGAAAAGGAACCGCGCTGGTGACTTATGATCCTGAAACGATCGGCATCGAAGAGATCATCGGCGCCGTAGCGCATCTGGGATACGAGGCGGTCAGACCGAATGAAACCGCAAGCGTCAAACCGGTCCGCCGGCCAAACGGCAAACCGGCACGCTCAGCCGCCGGTTATCTGTATGAGACGGAAACCCGGGATTCAGGCGGCGTTCAGGCTGTCAAGATCCTGGCGATCCTGCTTGTTTTCTATATGATGCTCAGGTATTCCGGCGGTCTTGACGTGTTTAACTATTTTCCCCAGGCGTCGGAGGGTATGGGCTACGGCATGCTGTTCTTCATCGGATTGCTGACCTCTGCCCATTGTGTCGCCATGTGCGGCGGCATCAACCTGTCCCAATGCGTTCCTTACAAAGCCGCACGCGGCGGCGGGAACAAGAGCGGGAATAAAGCTGAGGCTATGACGGCGGGAATTTCTACCTTGAAGCCGAGCATCCTTTACAATTCAGGCAGGGTGATATCCTACACGGTCATCGGCGGCCTTATCGGCGCGCTGGGTTCCGCGGTGAGCCTGACCAACGCGGGAAAAGGCTTTATCACACTGGCTGCCGGGGTTTTCATGATCATCATGGGTTTGAACATGCTGAATGTTTTTCCCTGGCTCAGAAGGCTCAACCCGGGAATGCCCCGGGTTTTTACCGATAAAATAAACGAACAGAAGGATGGCAAAGGGCCGTTTTACGTCGGTCTGCTCAATGGACTAATGCCCTGCGGGCCGCTGCAGGCAATGCAGCTGTTTGCCCTGTCTGCCGGGGATCCTGTCAGAGGAGCGTTATCCATGCTGGTGTTCAGCCTGGGCACCGTCCCCCTTATGTTTGGGCTTGGCGCGCTGAGCAGTGTATTAACAAAAAAACATACCGTAAAAATGATGACGGTAAGCGCCGCTTTAGTCATCCTGTTAGGGGCGGCCATGCTCAGCAGGGGCATGGCGCTGGGCGGCTTTACGCTGCCCTTCGGTTCAGGGGCAGGCGGCGGTCCCGGGTATTCATCGTCACAGGGAGTCGTGGCGGAGCTTGGGGACGGCATTCAGACTGTGACCACCAGCCTGGAGTCTGGTAGGTACGTGCCTATCGTCGTTCAAAAGGGTGTTCCGGTCCGATGGACCATCCAGGCGGAGGCCCGCGATATCAACGGCTGCAACAACGCCATCATCATACCGGAATATAATGTGGGCGTAAAGCTGAAACCCGGGGATAATATCATTGAATTCACTCCCGACGAGACCGGCGTCGTTGGCTACAGCTGCTGGATGGGTATGATCAGAAGCCAGATCACCGTGATTGACGAAAGGGCGATAGTTGATGAATAAAGAAACATTGAAGATAACCGGCATGACCTGCGCTGCCTGTTCGGCCAGGATCGAGAAGGTCGTGGGAAAGATGGAGGGAATCGACGCGATCTCGGTGAATCTGGCCACCGAAAAGGCCACAGTTTCCTATGACCCGGAGAGAACAGACCTTCCGGCAATTATAGAAAGAATTGCAAAAGCGGGCTACGGCGCCGAAAAATTACAGGAAAAAAAGCTGGTGGACGAGGATAAGATCCGGAAAGAAAAAGAGATCCGTATCTTATGGACCAAGTTCATCGTTTCCGCCGTCTTCGCGCTGCCGCTTCTTTATTTCTCCATGGGATCCATGATTTCCTGGCTGCGGTTTCCGATTCCCTTTATTCTGCAGCCGATGCAGTTTCCGCTGAATTATTCCATACTCATGATCGTGCTGACCATCCCCATCGTCACCGCAGGATACCGGTTTTACACCGTCGGTTACAGGGCGATCATCAACAGGAGTCCCAATATGGATTCCCTGATCGCCATGGGGACCACCGCCGCCATCGTCTACAGCCTGTATTCCGTATATCAGATCGTAAACGGAAATTTCGGCGCGGTGGAAGGCCTGTACTTTGAAACGGCGGGCGTTATTATTACGCTGATTTTGCTTGGCAAATCCCTTGAGGCGGTCTCCAAAGGAAGGACCTCGGACGCCATCAAAAAACTCATGGGGCTTGCTCCAAAAACCGCCATCGTCATACGGGACGACAAGGAATATGAGGTGCCCATCGACGAGGTGGAAATCGGGCATGTCATCCTGGTAAGGCCGGGAGAAAAAATTCCTGTGGACGGCGTTGTGCTTGAGGGAAGCACCGCTGTCGACGAGTCCATGCTGACAGGTGAAAGCATCCCCGTGGAAAAGAAGGCGGGGGATCCGGTCTATGCGGCAAGCCTGAATAAAAACGGCATGATCCGTTTTCAGGCGACCAAAGTCGGCGGAGATACGGCCCTGGCCCAGATCATAAAACTGGTGGAGGAAGCCCAGGGTTCCAAGGCGCCCATCGCCCAGCTCGCGGACATCGTTTCGGGATATTTTGTACCTATTGTATTCGGAATCGCGGTGGCAGCCTTCCTTGCCTGGATGCTAAGCGGAGAATCCCTTGTATTCTCTCTGACCATCTTCATCGCGATCCTGGTCATCGCCTGTCCCTGTGCCCTGGGTCTGGCGACGCCCACCGCCATTATGGTGGGAACGGGAAAGGGGGCCGAATACGGCATCCTGTTCAAAGGCGGCGAAGCGTTGGAAACGACCCATAAAATCAATACCATCGTTTTCGATAAAACAGGGACCATAACGGAAGGAAAACCGGAAGTGACGGATATCGTCGCCGTCCCGGATATCGACAGAAATCTGTTGCTGCGGCTTGCGGCCTCTGGGGAGAAGGGTTCCGAACATCCTCTGGGGGAAGCCATCGTCAATGAGGCGGAAAAGGAAGGCCTTGAATTTTCGAAAGTTGATCAATTCAATGCAATTCCGGGCCATGGGATCGAGGTTACGATCAACGGTACCCCGGTCTTGCTCGGCAATAAGAAGCTTATGGACGACAGGAATATTTCTCTGTCGGAGCTCGAGCAGGAATCAGACCGCCTGGCGGAAGAGGGAAAGACGCCGATGTATATCGCCATGGACGAAAAGCTTGCGGGCATCATCGCCGTGGCGGACGTGATGAAGGCGAGCAGCCGGAAGGCCATCGAGAAGCTCCAGGCCATGGGGCTTGAGGTGGCGATGATCACCGGAGACAACCGGAGGACTGCGGAAGCCATAGCAAGGCAGGTCGGGATCACCAGGGTCCTTGCGGAGGTCCTGCCTCAGGATAAGTCGAACGAGGTGAAAAAGCTGCAGGCAGAAGGGAAAAAAGTCGCTATGGTAGGAGACGGCATCAATGACGCGCCCGCCCTGGCCCAGTCGGACATCGGGATCGCCATAGGCTCCGGAACCGACGTAGCGATGGAATCCGCAGACGTCGTTCTGATGAAAAGCGATCTGATGGACGTTCCCACCGCCATACAGCTCAGCAAGAACACCATCCGGAATATCAAGCAAAACCTGTTCTGGGCCTTTGGATACAATGTGATCGGGATACCCATCGCCGCGGGTCTGCTTCATCTCTTCGGAGGGCCTTTGCTCAATCCGATCTTTGCGGCGGCGGCCATGTCCTTAAGCTCCGTATCAGTGCTGACCAACGCGCTGAGGCTGAAGCGGTTCAAACCATATTCATTATAAGTTAGGAGGATAAAACAATGAATAACGTAGTTTTAAATGTTGAGGGAATGTCCTGTTCCCATTGCGTAAAAGCCGTCACCAGTGCAGTGACAGCTTTGGAAGGAGTGTCCGGGGTCGACGTCAGCCTGGAGGAAAAAACCGTGACGGTGGATTACGACGCGGACCAGGTATCCCTGGAAAGCATCAAGGAAGCCATTGAAGAGGAAGGATACGACGTAGTCTGATACAATGCAGCGAAGAAAAGTGCTTGTCGTTGACGACGAGGTGAAAATACTTGAGGTAATCAAGTCATTTCTGGAAAGTAAGGGATTTACCGTTTTTACGGCAGAAAACGGTGAGCAGGCTTTTTCTGTCTTTGAAAAAGAGGATATCTCTTTTGTAATCCTCGATCTCATGCTGCCCGGCCTGTCCGGGGAGGAGATCTGCATAAGGCTGCGTCAAAAGTCCCGTGTGCCCATCCTGATGCTTACGGCTAAGGTTATGGAAGAAGATCTGCTGAAGGGGCTGGAGATCGGCGCCGACGATTACCTCACCAAGCCGTTCCGCCTGAAGGAATTGCATGCGAGGATGGAGGCGATTTTGCGAAGATCGTCGGGAGGCCCGGAGCCCCTTTACCGGAAGATGACCTTTCGGGATGGAGACCTTGAGATCGACCTGGAAAGCCGTATCGTCAGGAAGGGCGAAAAGGAAGCGAACCTTACCCCTAACGAATTTAAGATACTTGCCGCCCTGGTCGGATACCCCAATAAGACTTTTACGCGGGATGAGCTGATCGGCGCGGCTTTGGGCGATGATTTTGACGGGTACGACCGCTCGGTCGACAGCCATATCAAAAATCTGAGACAGAAAATCGAGACCGATCCCAAAACTCCCGTTTACGTGCTGACTGTTCACGGCGTTGGCTACCGGTTCGGAGGATGAGAAGATGAAGTTCAGTTTAAAATCAAAGCTTTCTCTGGCGATGGCCATGGTGGTCCTGCTGACCGTGGCGGTGATCAGTTTCTTGTCCAATTACCTGATCCAGGATCAGTTCAAGGACTATGTGACGCACCAGCAGCAGAAGTCGGCAAAGCAGATCGTGGATAGTATAAGCGCTCAATACAGCCCGGCAATAGGCTCCTGGAATACAGGTTATATCCACACAATCGGGATGAATGCCCTCTATGAAGGCTATATCGTGAAGGTGTACGACGAATCCGGGACACCCCTCTGGGACGCGTATAGCTGCGATATGAACCTTTGCGTAAAGACCATGGACGATATCAGCCACCGGATGGTTACGGAATATCCTTCCCTTAACGGCAGCGTTACCACCGAGACCTTCCCTATGGTTTGGGATTCCAATGAAATCGGAACTGTGTCCATCGAATCTTACGGGCCGTTCTTTTTCAGCGAAGACGATTTTCTCTTTCTTGACTCGCTGAACAGGATCCTCATCGGGATCGGGGGCTTATCCCTGCTGATTTCCGTCTTAACGGGAATTTTGCTGGCCAGGCGTCTGACCAGGCCGATCTTGAAGACCGTGGAAGCGACGCAGGATATCGCCGCCGGAAGATACGGCACAAGGATCCGGGAAAACTCCGGCACAGTAGAAGTGGACCGGCTCATCGATTCCATCAATCATCTTGCCCAATCCCTTGAAAAGCAGGAAGACCTGAGACGGCAGCTGTCGGCGGATGTGGCTCATGAACTTCGTACGCCGCTGACGACGGTGCAGACGCATATGGAAGCCATGCTGGAAGGTGTTTGGGAGCCGACCCGGGAACGGCTGGAAGGCTGTTATGATGAAATGAACCGGCTTGGCAAGCTGGTCAGCGACCTGGAAAGCCTCGCGAAAGTCGAGAGCGATAATCTGAAATTGAATAAGACGGAAGTGAGCCTCAGGGAACTGACTGATAAAGCCCTGGGAAGCTTTGAGAAGGAGCTCGCGGACAGGGGCCTCAGCGCGGAAACCGCAGGCAGCTGTTCGGATATAATGGCTGACCGGGACAGAATCAGCCAGGTACTGGTCAATCTGATCTCCAACGCCGTGAAATATACTCCCGATGGGGGAAAGATCACGATCACACTTTCGGATACGGAGGACTCGGTGGTATTCAATATCAGGGATAACGGCGCCGGTATCCCGGAGGAAGAGATTCCCTATATTTTCGAGCGCTTCTACCGGGCCGATAAATCAAGAAACAGAAACACCGGCGGGTCGGGAATCGGCCTTGCCATCGTAAAGTCCATCGTAACGGCCCACGGGGGAACAGTGGATGTGGAAAGCAGGGTCAATCAGGGCAGCAACTTCATCGTCACACTGCCGAAATAAATCGTCCGGCAGGAGATGAGTTGATATAAATAT